>CAJQNF010000019.1 GCA_905479625.1 uncultured Flavobacteriaceae bacterium
AAAAAACCTGACAGAAAGATCTATCAGGTTAAATTAGTTTCAAAACTTTTCCCCCGAGCATTTTGAAACGCAAAACAAAAATACAATTATTATTATTATTATGTACAATTTACACAATAAAAATGTTTAATAATTTCTAAAATATAATAGAGGATAATTAAACAGGTTATTTTACAGGTATTTAGCAGTGTTCCTATTGTAATAGATATATTGAATTAAAAAATTTCATTAATCGACTAAGTTTAAGACATATAAAAACTTAATTTCAACCTAAATGATATACATAGCTTTACTGGCCTTAAATGCATCTATTGTAACTAGTTATACTTTTTGTATTTTTATGCTTTAGGATAACCCATTATGAAACAATATTTTTCAATTGGCGCTTTATTGATCGACTATCGTCATGACCGTGATTTGTCACAACTAGACTTGTCATCATTGATCAATGTTGACATCAGAACGATTCAACGCTGGGAGAAAGACATTACATTGATCAAACCTGACAAGGAAAAAGAAATTGCTGAAGCTACCCTGCTCCCCTACCAACTGATCAGGAATTTAAACGCGGCGGTGCCTATCCCTACTTATTATGATTTTAGAATCAGAAAGTATGCGCTCACAGAATTAAACAATGATTTACCTGATGCAAGGTGGCTTACAGATCGAGTTAAGGAATTCTCCAAAAGAATACGAACTATAGAATTGAAAACTGATATAGAGGTATTAAGAAAGGATCTGTTGTTGCAAAAAAATAATGAAGAACCCATTTCAAGAAATTTATTATCGAGAGCCATAGACATGCTGCCTGAGCTCAATCTTATTATTACGGATGATTTTGGCAATTATTCAGGACATTGTATCACTTTGCCTTTAAGTCTTGAGGCTTATAAACTGTTAAAGAATCGAGAAATGTCTGATAAGGATATCAATGTATCACATCTGGCCAACTATAAAACGATGGACAAGCCCATCTTCTTTAATTATGATATTACGGCTGACTGCAACGCCAACGTGTTTTATCTGGCCCATCAATACCTGAGTTTTTTTAAAGGACTTACTGCTCCTTATGAATATTGCTCGCACACCATGAGATATGATTCTTATAAAATCAATGAACAACTTGGTTTACAATTGCTTTGGGAAAATCCAATTCAACGAGATGGTTTAGGCTTGGAATACCACCCGCGATTTTATGCTGGGAACTTCAATAGCTATTTTGCCCAGCAGTAGGACATCGTAAGTTTTTCAAGTGTAGGTGAAGCTTTTCATCTAAGTCATGACTTTCTTCAAGGCTGTTGTAAATTGTTGCATTTCTTCCATGGTCCCTGTGCTAATTCTTGCCCAATCATACATAGGAGGAAATGGCCTTCCTATCAAAACATTTTCTTTTTTCATGGAATCCATTAGATCCGAAATAGGTCTTCCAGATTTAAAAAACACAAAATTAGTATGTGATCTGATAAAAGGCAAATCTAATTCGTCAAGCGTTTTATAAATCATATTTTTTGCTTCCATGTTTTTAGCAACAGAAAACTTATAAAATTCTTCATCTTTTAAAGCTTCCTGAGCCGCAGCAATGGCAAGTACATTGGTATTGGCCATCACAGCTGATTTTAATTTTCTTGCAATTTCCGGTTTTGCAATTAAATAGCCTACCCTCAACCCTGCAAGCCCATAGGCCTTGGAAAAAGTTTTGGAAACAATAATATTTCTTCCCTTTTTAACCAATTCAACCATCGAGGGATAATCAGGTTCTGTGATAAAATCAAAATAAGCTTCATCACTAAAGATCATTGCTTTTTGATCATGAGTAGTGCAAAAATCCTTCAGCTTGTTCCCATCCAAAATGGTTCCTGTCGGATTATTGGGATTGCAAATAAATACCAACCCTGTTTTACTGTTTATTTTAGCTGACATGGCGTCAAGATCGTGATCCAATTGATCATTAACAGGTACACGATGCACTTTTGCCCCAAAATTCTCAGCATATCGCAAAAGCGCTTGAAAGGTTGGATCTGCTGCAATAATTTCACGACCATTCATTCCATAGATCAGTCCGGCAGCCTTTAATCCTTCTGTGGATCCTCCTGTTACCACCACATGGTCCTTATCAACGCCTTCCTTTTTGGCAATAGCCATAACCAGGTCTGACAAGACTCTAAAAGGGTAACGACAGGTCATATCAAAATTCTCAGTAAGAATCTTTTGAATATTAGTAGAAGGACTATATGGGTTTTCATTGGCGTTCAGTTGTATCGGACCTCCGGATACCATCTTTCTAGTTGTAATTTCTGAGGCGATGGAATCAATTCCACCCAGAAAAATCAATCCGCTCGAAAGCCCGGCGGTTCTTAGCCAATTTCGTCTGTTAATATGGTTCATAGGTTTGGATTTATTTTTAAATATACAAATAAATGCCTACACCCTTCTAAAAGAGACCCTTACTATCAGTAAAAACAAAAAGAGCCGGTATCTTCATACCGGCTCAGCGAAACAAAACTTATACTCAATTCAAAATTATTGAACATATTTCAAAAGTCCATTATAATTGTTAACTGAACTTATAGTCTATATTAAGATTATATAAACTTTACATTATATCAACACTTACTCATTTCTTTTAGCTTAATCTCTTCACCTACATTCATTTTTTCACAAGTCAAATCCTTAATATAATGAGCGAACTCAATGTATTCTACGAATTGTTTGTCAATTTGAATGATGTTGGGTTCCATAGGAGCTATTTAATAGTATTCTATAACGTTGAATATACAACATAAACTTCTATACTACATTGATCAGGATCATTGAATTTGATGATCTGTATCGAAAATTTGTTTGTAAATTTATATTCGATTTTAATTTAAAAAAGGAATGAAAATAAGCATACCCGTAATCCTAGTAGTACTTAACCTCACTTCATGTTCGACAAAACAAGGGTCTCATGATCAAAATGTAAATCCAATTATTATTGAGGATTGGGAAAATCCGGAAATATATGCAAGAAATAAAGAGGAACCTCGTGCTACATTTATGCCTTTTATCACTAAGGAACAGGTGGTTCAAAATAAAGCTGAGGCCTCCCCTTTTTATACTTCGCTAAATGGTCAATGGAAGTTTCACATAGTTGACAAACCATCCGACAGGCCTTTTTATTTTTTCAAAACTGATTACAATGATACGGGCTGGAAAAATATTAATGTGCCTTCAAACTGGGAATTAGAGGGCTTTGGCTATCCGATATATACCAACATAAAATATCCACACGAAAAAACACCTCCAAAAATTCAGGCCCATTATAACCCTGTGGGTTCTTACAGAACTTCTTTTAAAGTAAGTCCGGAAATGCTGAGTAGGGATTTGTATGTGCACTTTGGAGCCGTAAGCTCTGCCATGAACATCTGGATCAATGGAGAAAAAGTGGGCTATAGTGAGGGCAGTAAAACACCAGCCGAATTTTTGATCAATAAGTATATTAAAGAAGGTGACAATTTACTGGCTGTGGAAGTATTTAAATGGTCTGATGGCAGTTATCTGGAGGATCAGGATTTCTGGAGACTATCCGGGATCACAAGAGATGTCTATTTATTGTCAAGAAACAAGGATCATATCGTTGATTTTGAGGTCAAGGCAGGATTAGAAAACAATTACACCACCGGGACATTTGACCTTAGTGTAGCCATTAAAAACGACAGTAAGAAAGAACTTATTCTTGCCATCGAGTTACTCGATGCTGCTGGAAATAAAATGATTGACATTGAAAAAAATGTTGTTCTTGAAAACAATAGAGCCTCGGTTATATTCTCAGATCAATTAAAGGATATTCAAGCCTGGAGCGCTGAACAGCCGAACCTGTACCAATTGGTCCTTCAGTTAAAAGACGAGCAAGGTACTGTTCTTGAAAGCATAGGAAATCAGGTAGGGTTTCGAAGCGTTGAGATCAAAAACGGGCAATTTAAAGTCAATGGTCAGTACGTCTATTTCAAAGGAGTCAACCTGCATGAACATCATGACAGAACAGGGCACTACTTGGATGAAGCCACCATGATCAAGGACATCCAGACAATGAAGATGCACAATATCAATGCGGTCAGGACTTCACATTATCCGCAGCCCGAACGTTTTTATGAGTTATGCAATCAATATGGTCTCTATATCGTCGATGAAGCCAATATTGAATCTCATGGTATGGGGGCTGAGCACCAGGGAAGTTTTGATACGATCCAACATGTAGCTTATCGGTCCGAATGGAAAGCTGCCCATATGGACAGAATTAAAAGTATGGTGGAAAGAGATAAGAACCAACCTTCGGTGATTATATGGTCTATGGGGAACGAATGTGGAAACGGCCCTGTTTTTTATGATGGCTATGACTGGATCAAACAGCGTGACCCAAACAGGTATGTATTGTTCGAACAAGCAGGTTTAAACACAAATACGGATATCGTGTCACCCATGTATGCCAGTATTGAAAAACTGGAAGCCTATGCCCTAAAATACCAGGACCGACCCTATATTCTATGTGAATATGCGCATGCCATGGGAAATAGTGTGGGGAATTTTAAAGAATACTGGGAAATGATGAAAAAGCACCCTGTTCTTCAAGGTGGTTTTATTTGGGACTGGGTTGACCAGGGCCTGATCAAAACATCCGATGAAGGAACCGAATATTGGGCCTATGGTGGTGATTTTGGCCCTGCCAACGTGCCTTCCGATGGGAATTTCTGCCTGAATGGATTAGTGGATCCTGACAGAACTCCTAAACCTTCTTTGGAAGAAGTAAAAAAAGTACATCAATTTATAGATTTCACTTTGACAGATGACAAAGAGGTACAAGTAGAGATTGCAAACAACTATCACTTCACGAATTTGAACGAATTCAGATTTGAATGGGAATTATTGGCCAATGGGATCAAAAAGGCTTCAGGAACGCTTCCCAACACTGACCTGCACCCAGGACAGAAAATTGACATACATATTTTCGAAGCTGATGGTTTTGATCAAACAGAGGAGCTTATTTTGAATATTGCTGCCTACAGCAAAGATCTTGATGGCCTGGTTCCACAAGGGCATAAAGTGGCTTGGGAGCAATTCGTTTTGAATTCACCTGAACCTGCCTCGTTTACAAGATCAGATGAAAAGGTGATGCTAAGTGAAAGCGACAAAGCCATCGAGGTAAGCAGCAGCAGGATCAAACTTATATTTAATAAAGCAGATGGCGTACTAAATGAATTGGTAATCAACAATGAAAATTTAATTCATAAGGGTAAGGGTTTTACACCAAATTTTTGGAGAGCTCCCATTGACAACGATTTTGGAAATGACATGCATATACGAACTAAAGACTGGCGCTATGCAAGTAAGCATCGAATATTAAGTATGTTAAGATCGGACTTGGATGAGCAGGGAAACGCTAATATTTATGTGACCTATGCACTGTTCAATGTATCGAAACAAAAAATGGCTGATTTCTTTATGCATTACAGGATCAATGGTGCGGGAAATATTCTGGTGAATTGCAAGCTGGAAAAAACAGGTGGAGATTGGGCTGAAATCCCTAGAATAGGATTAAATATGGAACTGATCCGTAAGGTGGAAACACTCAGCTGGTATGGAAGAGGACCTTTTGAAAGCTACTGGGACAGGAAAACGGGTGCTCCTATCGGTATCTATTCAGGCTTGGTCTCAGAGCAATACTGGGCTTATTTAAGGCCACAGGAAAATGGGAATAAAACTGATGTAAGATGGATGAAGCTAAGCAATCCGTTAAGCGGAAATGGCTTATTGATCAAGGGAATCCCTACCATTGATTTTAGTGTACATCATCAAATTATGGAAGATTTCGAATCGCTGGAAAGAACAGATGGCAGGCATCGAGATGGAGACATCGTTAAAAACAGACACACGATTGATGTTCAAAACAGGGACCTGACAAGTCTCAATATTGATTATAGACAAATGGGTGTTGGAGGAGACAACAGTTGGGGTGCCCGAACGCATTCTGAATACATGTTAACCGAAAAAAGTTATTCTTATTCATTTATCATGATTCCCATGTACAAGTAGTTAATGAAATCATTGACTTAACAAAAGTGTGTCTGTAGGGTTAATGATACACTTTTTCTTTATCTAATAATCTGTTACTTTTATAGAATAAAACAAAACTATGAACATCGTTATCATTGGAGCAGGCGGCGTGGGAGGCTATTTTGGTGGCAAGTTAGCCTTAGCGGGATATAACACCACTTTTATCGCCAGAGGCCAAACACTTGAAAAAATCAAACAAAATGGGCTACAAGTAAAAAGTATCTTGGGAGATTTTCATACCTACCCTCAAGTCACTGACAATTTTGAAGTGATCAATAAAGCTGACCTGATATTGCTATGTGTAAAGTCCTGGCAAATAGAGGCTATGGCTAAAAAAATAAAACCATTACTTCCGTTAAACGCCACAGTGCTCCCCCTGCAAAATGGGGCGGATAATGCTGATCGTTTATCCTTGATCCTCCCTTCTGCTCAGGTCCTGGCCGGATTGTGCAGAATCGTTAGTAAAATAGAAAGCCCTGGAGTTATTGACCATTTTGGCTATGAGCCCGAAATCGTGTTTGGAGAAGTTAACAATGAACCCAGTCTGAGGCTTGAATCAATTAAAATTGCCTTCGACAAAGCAGGTTTCAAAAATCGAGCTTCCGACAATATTCAAAGAGACATTTGGTTGAAGTTCTTATTTATAGCAAGTATAAGTGCCATGGGCGCCTTAACTAGGAGTGTTTTAGGCGTTATGCGAGAAGATGCCTTTATCAGGGATCAACTTATCAAAACCGCTGAGGAGATCGTGACTGTTGGAAATGCGCTGGGTATTGACATAGGTCAATCAGATATTGATACCTGTTTTCAGGTTATCGATAAAATTGATTTTGATACCACAATGTCTTTACAAAGAGACATGATGGAAGGTAAACCCAGCGAACTGGAAAACTTTAACGGATACATAGTGCATCAAGGAGACAAACTTGGTATTGACACGCCTGTTAACGACTTCATCTATTATAGTTTAAGGCCGATGGAGGAAAAAGCGCGAGGCGCTCGCAGGTGAAGCCCTCGCCCGTGAAGCCCTCACTTCCGAGGTGATCAGCTCCGAGATGATCAGCTCCGAGGTGATGAGAAAATTGATAGTGAGTAAAATAGCTTATTCATAACCCACCCCGGCCATCGGGTCAAAGATTCCAGAGAAAACCGTATCAAAACTGTTGAGCACGTTTAGGTTGGTGTTATTTCTTTTGATCAGGCCGTCTTGCCTGAGAATATACTGTTCAAGAGTACCTCGGGAGTTGTTCTGTCTCATGCCATTGTAATAGATTTCCTCAATAAAATCGGGGAAAATGATCTGCTTGATACTCACTCTGTAACGTCCTCGTATAAAATCAATAGTTAAAAACCCTTCATAATCGTGTCGGGCATATTCGGGCATATTGTCTGCGATCAATTTATAAGTTTTTGTCTTGGTAGAGGTTCCAAACTTCATGATGTCGAGATCAGCAGTGAAATCATTGCTTTTTAACATCTTGTTCAATTCAGCCTTATCATCAAGATCATACCATTTCTGCCAAACCAACTTATAATCAATTACATAGAAATTTCCTAAAGAATCCATCTTCTGAAATTGAGCATATCCATGTATACTGACAAACAAAAGCAAACAGCATATTTTTTTCATGAGTTGAAGTTTCGGCTTTTAGGATTCCTGATGTAAGAATTTCTTTTTTGACATTAGTACCTCTTCTGACTCTACATGCTCATCATCAGGTACACAACAATCTACCGGACAGACTGCTGCACATTGGGGCTCGTCGTGAAAACCGATGCATTCTGTACATTTATCCGGAATGATATAATATACTTCATCACTTACCGGCTCTTGTTCCTGTTCCGCATTGACTTCTTTACCGTTTGGTAAAATTAAGTCGCCGCTTAATTCTGTACCATCCGCATATCTCCATTCTTCAGAAGCTTCATAGATGGCATTGTTTGGGCATTCTGGTTCACATGCACCACAATTTATACATTCGTCTGTTATAATTATTGCCATTGTTTTTTTAACTAAATTTGCCGGACAAATATAATGTATCCACCTCTATTATCCTATCACCAATGACTGTTGAAAAAAGAATTGAAGCCTTTGCAAAACTTGGAGAGTTTTTATCTCAGTTTCAGCCTGAAGGCATCACAAGAAATGATGCAATAGCGATGAATGATATGTTTTTTGATCCGTTTAATATGCAGATTAAAAGAGCCTCTGAATTCAACGGTTGGTTTACCAGAGACAATGTATTGATAGCTTTTTCAAAATGGGCTAATATTCTAAATAAGAGCAACTTAAATAAATGGGTCTCATCTTACGATTTAAGTAAAGTACAAAAGAAAAAAGTCGGTGTGATCATGGCAGGCAACATTCCTTTGGTGGGGTTTCACGACTTTCTGGTTGTGCTGATTTCCGGCCATGAGCTGATCGCAAAACAATCAAGCTCTGACTCCTATTTTCTGCCACTAATAGCCAAATATCTGGAATACGTCGAGCCCGAATTCAAAGGTCAGATTTCATTTACTGAAGAAAAACTAGCCGATTTTGATGCTGTGATCGCAACTGGAAGCAATAACACAGCAAGGTATTTTGATTATTATTTTGGAAAGTATCCCAGTATCATCAGAAGAAACAGAAATTCTGTGGCTGTTTTAACCGGTGATGAATCTCATGAGGAACTTAAACATCTGGGTGAAGATATATTCAGGTATTTTGGATTGGGATGCAGGAGCGTGTCAAAAATATTTGTACCCAGAAATTATGATTTTGACCAATTGTTCACAGCAATTTATGACTATAAAGTTGTGCTGAATTATGATAAGTACATCAATAATTACGACTATAATAAAGCCGTATTTCTTATGAGTCAATTCAAATTACTAGAGAACGGTTTTTTAATGTTGAAAGAGGATGAAAGCTACGCTTCTCCTATAGCTACACTGTTCTTTGAATATTATGATGACGAATTGACCTTACAGCAAAGGCTTGTTGACGACAAGGAATCCATACAATGTTTAGTGGGTAAATCTGATCGGTTGAACATGATTCCTTTCGGCCAAACGCAAAACCCTCAATTATGGGATTATGCCGATGACGTCGATACCTTGTCCTTTTTAGAAAATTTATAGATTACAACTTATTCGAATTTGGTATCTAATTGGATATAATCAAGAAGTTCTCTCTTAATCGAATCTTCCTTGAATCTTCCTCCAAACTCCGAAGTCACTGTGCTACTAGCCGTATCATTTACACCTCTTGAATTCACACAAAGATGCTTGGCATCGATAATACAGGCCACATCATCTGTTCCTAAGGCTTCTTGCAAGGCTTGAACAATTTGCATATTTAGCCTTTCCTGCACCTGAGGTCTTTTGGCGTAATATTCAACGATCCTGTTCATTTTTGAAAGACCAATAACCCTTCCTTTTGAGATGTAAGCTACATGCGCCTTCCCTACGATAGGTAACAAGTGATGCTCGCAGGTTGAATACACAGTGATATTCTTTTCAACCAGCATCTCGCCGTATTTATAATTATTATCAAATGTTGATAACTCTGGTTTCCTTTCCGGATTCAATCCTCCAAAAATTTCCTTTACAAACATTTTTGCCACCCTTAAAGGTGTGCCTTTCAAACTGTCGTCGGTAAGGTCCATACCAAGTGTATGCAGTATATGCGAAAAATCCTTACGGATCAGTTCAATTTTATCTTGTTCTGATAATTCAAAAGCATCCTCACGTAGTGGATTCTTAGCAGATCCTGAAATATGATCATCACCCATTTCGTCAATGATTTCGTTCATTTTATCATTTTTTCCTTCAAACATACTCTTTATTGTTTAATGTGCAAAAATACAATATTGCTGCGAATTAAATAATTTTAAAGCCTAATTAGTCGTATTAATTCTTCCTGATTACAAGAGCTTTGTTCTCCTGTCTTCATGTTTTTCAATTTAAAGTTACCTTGCTCAATTTCCTGCTCGCCGACCAGCACAACAAAGGGAATTTTTTTGTTGTTGGCATAATTCATTTGCTTTTTTAATTTGGCTGAAGATGGATACATTTCTGTTCTCAACCCTTCACTTCTCAAAAGCTTCATTGCCTTCATGACATATTTGGCTTCTGTTTCACCGAAATTGATAAAAAGAACCTCTGGCCCAAGATTTGGTGTATTCGCAAAAAGCTCTAATTCTTCCATAACCAGATAGATACGATCCAGACCAAAAGAAATACCGACACCACTGATATCCTTTAGTCCAAAAATACCCGTAAGATCATCATATCTTCCGCCTCCGCCAATAGACCCCATTTGAACTCCATTAGCCTGAACTTCAAAGATGGCACCCGTATAATAATTCAAGCCTCTTGCCAGGGTCAGATCCAGCATTAAGGCTGAAGATTTCAAGCCTAATGCATCAACCTGATCTATTACAAAGGTCAATTCCTCAATACCTTTTATGCCTTCCTCAGATTCAGACAGTAGTTCAGTCAATGAAGCTAGTTGTTCCTTATTACTGCCACTTAAACTAAAAAGAGGCATCAATTTTGTCAATGCGGCTTCGGCAATTTCCTTAGCTCTCATTTCTTTTAGCACTCCTTCTACTCCTATTTTATCCAACTTATCTAAAGCGACCGTAAAATCGATCAATTTATCTTTGGCGCCAATGATTTCAGCAATTCCTGATAGAATCTTTCTGTTATTGATCTTGATAACCGTATTCTTTAATCCCAATCTTGTAAACACATCGTCATAGAGTTGGACAAATTCTACTTCTTGCCACAGGCTATCGCTTCCTACAACATCAGCATCACATTGAAAGAATTCTCTGAACCGTCCTTTTTGAGGCCTGTCTGCTCTCCAAACCGGCTGAATCTGATACCTTTTAAAAGGAAACGCGATCTCGTTTTGATGTTGCACCACATATCGGGCAAAAGGCACCGTCAAATCATACCGAAGGGCTTTTTCTGAGATCTTGGCAGTCATCTTGTTCGCATCTTTTTGCTGGTACAAAGTATCATCCACTTTTCGTAAATAATCACCCGAATTCAGTATCTTAAAAATTAAGCGATCACCTTCTTCTCCATACTTGCCCATCAGCGTACTTGAATTCTCGAATGACGGGGTTTCTATGGGTTCAAACCCATAGAGTTGAAACGCTTCTTTTACCGTTTCAAAAATATAGTTCCTTTTGGCTAATTCAGCAGAAGAAAAATCCCTTGTACCTTTAGGTATGCTCGGTTTCATACGATAATCTGATTAAATTTATTTTGTGCACAAATCTTTTAAGATCTGAATGGCTGCAAATATCCGAAAATATTTCTTTTAAATATCTTTTTGGCAAGCCTATGCTTTTTCAAATTTAGATTTTTATCTTGCAGGGTATGAAAACAACCCTTCTATCTGTGTTGATCATGTGTCATTTCTGTCTTTTTAGTCAGCAGCGGCAAATGAAATCATTTGATGGATCCTATTCTTCTGTTGAGGCGGTATTGCAAGAATATGTGCGCATTCCATCTGTGAGCGGACAGGAACAAGAAGCGGGTAATTTTCTGAAGGCTGTTTGCCGTAATAATGGGCTCTTTATCTCAGATTTTGGTACCGAAGACGGACAGTACAATTTTGCAGGTTCAGTATTTCCACTTAGTTCTGGTAAGCCTAATATTGTTTTTCTCAACCATATTGATGTAGTTCCTGAAAGTGACAGTCACTTGCGCGACCCCTTCTCTGGTGATATCGAAGATGGAGTGATCTATGGCAGGGGCACGATCGATAACAAGGGTGCTGCCATGATGCAACTTTTTGGAATCCTGTCTATCATGCAAGATCCAAACCTGGCACAAAGCCCATACAATTTCACTTTTCTTGCTGTTTCGTGCGAAGAAACACAATGTTCAGGGGGAGTGAGCTATGTGCATGAGCAGCATTTTACGGAATTGAACCCTTCCGTAGTTTTTGGAGAAGGCCCGTCAGAACTCACCTCATTGATGGAAGGGGAATTTATTCAACCTGTTTTTGGCATTTCTGTTATTCACAAAAAGCCGCTTTGGATCGAACTTGAACTGAAGTCTAAAACCAATGGTCATGGCTCAATTACACCCTTGACCTATGCCAATAAGGAACTTGTGGCTGCTCTGGAAAAACTCACCCGTAAAAAGCCAAAAGCCATTTATAACGATATCAATATAAAATTCTTAAAAGACATAGCGCAGCATCACAAAGGGGGCAAGAAAATGGTGCTGAAGCATCCTAAACTTTTTAGGCCCGTTCTTACAGGACAACTGAGGTCCTATCCTGAATTGTTCGCGTTATTTACAAACACCATCACATTGACAAATATTTACAGCAATAGTAATGCGGTAAACAAACTGTCTTCTGTTGCCGGGGCACAGTTAGATTGTCGCTTACTACCTGAGACCAATGAGCAGGAATTTTTAGCCATGATCAAGAAAACATTGAAAAATGATGATATCAAGATCACGGTTTTAAAGACTATGCCTAATCAGCAAGTCAGCAGTACCGAAACGATTTATTATAAAAACCTGTCTCTCGCCATTCAGGAAAAATATCCGGAAGCCAAAACAATGGACATGATGATGCCAAACATCAATGATTTAGGTTCTTTTAGAGCTAAAAACATACCTGCTTATGGTACGCTCCCTATATTCTGTGATACAGAAGAAGTACGAAGTGTACACGGCAAGAACGAACATTTGCATATCTCTTCGTTATACAATGGTGCTGAAGTTTTTGCGAACTTTCTTAAAAGAATGATAGCGGAGGAGTGATGCTTCAATGCTACAATGCTGAAATGCTACAATGCTGAAATGCTACAATGCTACAATGCTACAATGCTAGAATGCTACAATTGAAATGCATGAATGCGTGAAATCAAACCTGCCTGCCGGCAGGCAGGGATTCATGTAGCTCATGTGAGTAAACTTCTCAAATCAACAATCTCCAATCTTCAATCTCCAATCAAAATCGCATTTCGACATTCGATATTCCTTGTTCGATATTCGATATTCGATTTTAGAAATGCTACAATGCTACAATGCTACAATGCGTGAATATGTAAAAAAAGTGTTTTAAAAATACCTACAAAACTTTAAACACAATATTTAATTGAAGCTTAAAAAAAACTCACAAGCTGTTTCCAACAAGTGAGTTTTTATTATTTTGCATATTGCCAATTTAACAAATCGTCAATTTACTTTTTCTTCTGTGCCTGTTGCACTTGTGCCTGTTTCATCGCATCATCAAGACGCTGGCGAAAAGCACTCTTTTTCTTTTCAGGACGTTTTTTATTCTCCTGAATTTGTGCGTGAATTTTGTCTTCGTCAATGATAAAATGCTTGATCACTAACATGATCACAATAGTTAGTAAGTTGGATACAAAGTAATACAAACTTAAACTACTCGCAAAACTGTTAAAGAAGAACATCATCATAATAGGTGAAAAATACATCATCATCTTCATCATCTTTTGCATGTCAGGCATACCCTCCTGCTGTGGCTGTTGCATATTCATTTGCTGACTCTGTGTCATTTGCATATAGAAGAAAATAGCTATAGAGGCAAGAATAGGAAACAAACTCACGTGATCTCCATAAAAAGGAATTTTAAACGGCAACTGCAGCACTTCATCATAGGCCGACAAGTCATCTGCCCACAAAAACCCATTTTGCCTGATGTCAATATTGGCTGGGAAAAATCTGAAAAGTGCAAAGAAAACTGGCATTTGAATCAAGGCCGGAATACATCCACTTAATGGATTCACTCCTGCCTTTCTTTGAATAGCCATTGTTTCCTGCTGACGCTTCATAGCGTTTTCCTTTCCTTTATATTTCTCATTGATCTCTTGCATTTCAGGTCTTAGAACCTTCATCTTAGCACTTGACAAATAGGATTTGTATACCACTGGTGACATAATGATTCGAACCACAATTGTCATCAGAATGATCACAATACCGAAATTACCAATGAATGAACTTAAAAAGCTAAAAACCGGAATAAATACAAACTTGTTGATCCATCTGAAAATCCCCCAACCTAAACTAACAATTCTGTCTAATTGTTGTCCTTCATATTTACTCAATATCTCATAATCAACCGGCCCGTAATACATATTCATATTATAATCCAATTCGCCATTCTTTGCTAATAATGGAATATAAGCCTCATACTTTTTTGTATAAACAGTATCAATATCCTCATCCTGAACAAGGTTCTTTGACACCAGTTTAGCTGATTCAAATTTGTCTTCAGCCAATAAGATCGAAGTAAAGAATTGTTGTTTAAAAGCTACCCAGTTTAAATTATCAACATCTTCTTCATCCTCATCACTCATCGCATTCATATACTCAAAGCCGCCATTTTGCAAATAACGGAGGTCCGTATATTGGTTTTCATACTTAACACTCTTTTCTGTTCTAAAACTTTTTAATTGCCAGTCTAGATTGATAGCCTGACTCGTATTGATGGCTGTTTCCATACCTTGAGTACGAATGGCAAAGTCCATCATATAATCATCTGGCTTCAGCTCATACCTATATTCCAGGTACCTGTCTCTAGCTACTTTTAACTTCATTGACAACACCTGGTTGTCACCATTATTGGATAAACTTGGTTCGAAATAAAGGTCTTTGGTTTGAAGGTTTCTATTATCCTGGGTTGCAAAAGACAAATTAAAAGATGCATTTTGGTCCTTTATCACGTATAAAGGCAGCATGTCATATGTCTTAAAATTCTTGAGTAAAACCTCTGTGATCTGCCCTCCTTTATTGGCAATTGTAATTTTTACCAATTCATTTTCAATAACCGTTTCATGATCTGTTGCAGAGGGTAAACCCGCACTATATGCAAATGAGCCGAGTCTATTTTGAGACTGAGAATAGGCTAAGGAATCCGACGGATTCACAGGGGCCTGATCGACTTGTTGTTTATATACTGCGGTATCCGGTTGGACTACAGCGTTTAGTTTATCTATAGAATCCTGGACCTGCTCAGCCTTTTTCTCTGCTACCTGCTCAGGAGTTGGCTGATTGGTATAAAAATAATATATCATGATTGCGCCTAACAGCACAAATCCTATCAAAGAATTAAGATCGAATTTTTTTTCTTCCATTTTTATTTTTTTGCCCTGACCAGGGATCAAACGAGACCATTATGGCACCAAATACATTTCCCGGTACAGGATTTTGAAATGTTCGGCAAATGTAGTAAAAACAAGGAAATTAAAATTTATAAACCTGTATTAATTGTCATCAAAACTTAGTCCTTTAAAAGTTTCTCTTGTAATACTACAAATAGGTTGACATTATTGGATAATCAGTAAATTAATTTTTCTCTAGCTTATCTTTGAAGATAAACATGAGAATTATAGGAACCGCCAATAGAATAACAATCAATCTGTTATTCATCAAGATACTTGGATAAAAAATAATCGAAAGTACATATCCCCCAATGGCGCCCCCTATATGGGCACTATGACCTATATTACCCCATTGCTTCTTCATCCCAAAAATCGAATACAATAAATAACCTACTCCAAACACATACGCTGGAATTGGAATCGGAATAAAAAACATATACAGATTCATACCAGGGTTCAACATGATGGCTGCATATAAAACACCCATTACGGCACCTGAAGCTCCCACAGCACTGTAATAAGGCTCTTTTTTATGAAAACTCAGCGCAAACAGGCTTCCCGCCAGAAGGGACCCAAAATATACTGCCAAAAACTTAGGGACTCCAATAAACCTGATTACCGGGTCTGCGAAAAAATACAGGGTCAGCATGTTAAAAAACAAATGAGATTGATCTACATGCAAAAATCCAGAGGCCAATAATCTTAATCTTTCCCCTTTTATAATAGGACCTATTTGAAATTTAAATTTCTCAAAGAAAACTCTGTCTTTAAATCCTTTAAAGGAAACAATCACGTTGGCTACAATGATCAAAATTACTGCTGTATTCATAAAATCCTATTCTAAGTTTTTTGTAGGTCTTTGCTTAAAAAAGTAAACCGCTACGAATTTATCAATTTAAAGGGAAACAAAAGTAGACACTTGATAAATTTTTTATCCATAGAAAAACAAAATTATACCGATATTTGCAGTCTAAAATTTAGGCATGCAATTCATAGCTTTTATACTACTCTACCCTATTTTATGGATCATTTCGATGCTACCCATGCGGGTTCTTTTTATAATATCCGATATTTTATATCTTATCTTATATTATGTTATTGGCTACAGAAAAAAGATCGTCAGGTCAAACTTGAAACTCTGTTTTCCTGAGAAAAGTGATCAAGAGCTTCTCGATCTTGAAAAAAAGAGTTTTCAGCATTTTATAGATGTTTTTATGGAATTGATCAAATCATTTACCATGACAGAAAAAGAAATATCAAAGCGTCTTTCGATAACAAATCCTGAATTACTTGACACTTATTATGAACAACATAAAAGTGTTATTTTCCTTTCGGGTCACTATGCAAACTGGGAATGGGTATCCTTTATTGTAGAGCGCAGCCTAAACTACCATATGAGTGTGGTATACAAGAAATTGAGCAACAATTATTTTGACAAGGTTATCAAAAAAACAAGGATCAAGTTTGGTGTGAAATTCGTACCATCTAAAGAGTTTTATCCTGAAATATTGACCAATCTAAAAAACAATAAGATTCAGGCCTATGGCTTTCTAGCCGACCAAAACCCGAGGTGGGAAAAAATAAAATATTGGGGGAATTTTATGGGAGTTGAGGTGCCCATTATTGTCGGCCCGGAAACAATTGCCCGAAAACTTGATCTTCCTGTTTTCTATTTCCAAACGGAAAGAGTAAAAAGAGGTGTCTACCAATCAACTTTTATATTACTTGAAAAAGAACCTAAACAAGCTCCTTTATATCAACTGACCAATAAGTATATGCAAGAGTTGGAAAAGCAGATTAGAAAAGCACCTGAATTCTATTTCTGGACACACAGAAGATTTAGGCACATGGGTAAAAAACCTGGTACCTCATAAATGTCTTTCTGATTTGCATACCCCAATGGATACTTTATGCTGATTTATGAAGACGTATCAGATATTTCAACGATATTTACCGCATCTATGTTTCAACTGCTTGTTTACATCCTGATTTACCCACTAATTGTCTTGATTTCGATCTTGCCTTTTCGGATACTATACATGCTTTCTGACCTGCTTTATCTATTTCTTTATTATGTTATTGGTTATAGGAAAAAAGTGGTCATGAACAATCTTAAGATTGCCTTTCCTGAAAAATCTAATGACGAACTTACTATTGTCATGAAAAAGTTCTACAGTCATTTTCTGGATATCTTTATGGAAATGCTTAAAACATTTAGCATTTCCAATGATGAAATTCTCAGACGATTTAAACTAACCAACCCGAAAGAACTAGATGCCTTTATGGGCAAGCATAAAAATATTCTTTTAATGAGTTCTCATTACGCCAATTTTGAGTGGTTATTCAGCCTCAACCTTAGGGTTGATCATCATGGCTTTGCGGCTTATAAAAAGGTGAACAATAAGTATTTCAACAACTATATAGTTAGATCAAGAAGCCGCTTCAACACCACTTTAATTTCTACCAAAGAATTTACGGCTGCTCTCGATAAAAATGACAAGAAAGATCAAAACAACATATATGGGATGCTGATTGACCAATCACCTAAACTTCGTAAAACACATCATTGGACAACATTTTTTGGGAAAGAGGTTCCTGTGATCACAGGTACAGAAATGTTGGCAAAAAAATACAACTATGCCGTTATGTATATTGAGACCACTAAAGTGAAAAGAGGCTTCTATGAGACCAAAATGGAAATTTTAAGTGAGAATCCCAGAAATGTAGCCGACTATGAAATCACAGACTTGTTTATGAAAAAACTAGAAGCACATATTCGGAGAGAACCTGCTTACTACTTTTGGTCTCACAAACGTTTCAAGTATATGAAAACGACTGAAAGTCAAAACCTTCTGGCATAAAACTAGTCAAGTGAGGCTAACATTTGTGAAAGATGTCTCATGGTATTGTGATTTCTGGCAGTGGCTGATACTTTTAATTTCCTTTCAAAGATATTCCCATGCAATTTCGATCTACCGTAACCATTCACATAGTGCACATAAATAACCTCTCCTTCCAAACTCATTTGCTCAGGTATTTTTTCATCGGTCTGGAGCTCTTTAAACACAGTTAAATCAGGCTGGCCCATCAAATGAATATAATACAGTTGCTTGGTGTCAATTTCGATTTGTTTCGCAAATGGGTTGTCTAAAAATACTTTCTGGAATCGTTCCTTTTCAATCACTTTTACTTTGATGTCAAAGCCAAAAGATTCGTGAATGACATCAGCAATACCTTTTTCAAGTTCACCGCAATTTTTTAAATCAGAAGAGAATACTACATTTCCACTTTGCAGGTAGGTATTAACATCGCACAATCCCAGCTTGTCAAGAACAACTTTAAGATCAGCCATTTTGATCATATGATGCCCCGAAACATTAATTCCTCTCAATAAGGCGACATATGTTCCCAAAACCCTAAGCGTCTAAATTAAACCATTGACGCACCAATTCTTTTTCCTTTGAAACAAATGACTTGTGCAAGAATTCATTGGTTGTCATATCATAAGAATAATCCTTGGCCCATTCTTTACCATGAACTGCGAGTTCTTTTATCGCCCCGCAAATAAACCTTATTTCCTCGTCTGTAGTTGTAGGATGAATTGACATTCTGATCCAGCCTGGTCGCTCAATCAGACAACCTTCATCCATCTTTGCAAGTAATTCATTGGATTGATTTTGGTCAACATGTAGCAAAAAATGTCCATAAGTACCAGCGCAGGAGCATCCGCCACGGGTTTGAATTCCAAATCTGTCATTTAATAGTTTGACCCCAAGGTTATAATGGAGGTCATTGATATAAAATGAAAATATACCCAACCTGTCACGATGCTGTTCAGCCAATAAATTAAGGTTTGCAATTGGAAGTAATGATTCAAAAACTTTGTCTATAATCTCCTTTTCTCGATCATGAATCTGCTTTACGCCCATTTCCTCTTTTAACTGAACTGCCAACGCTATTCTTATAGTTTGCAAAAAACCTGGTGTTCCTCCATCTTCTCTGGTCTCTATATCTTCAAGATATCTATGCTCTCCCCATGGGTTGGTCCAGTTCACTGTTCCTCCTCCTGGATTATCAGGGATCATATTCTTATACAGTGATTTGTGAAAAATTAAAACCCCGGAGGTTCCCGGGCCACCTAAAAACTTATGTGGGGAAAAAAATATAGCATCTAAATGTGATTCCTCGTCTTCAGGTCTCATGTCGATCTCAACATAAGGAGCCGAACAAGCAAAATCCACAAAACACACCCCTTCATTTTGGTGCATAATTTTAGCAATCCGATAATAATCGGGCTGGATTCCGGTTACATTTGAACAGGCTGTCACTGAAGCAATCTTCATTTCCTTATGCTTATACTGATCAAGTAGTTCCTTCAAACTATCATAATCAACAAGGCCATCCTCATCACAGGGAATGATCTCAACATCTGCAATAGTTTCCAACCATGAAGTTTGATTGGAATGATGTTCCATATGGGTTATAAAAACTACTGGTTTTTTTTGTTCAGGAATAGCATCAGCAAGCTCCCTCAGATTCTCAGATACCTTAAGTCCTAAGATTCGTTGAAATTTATTGATTACACCAGTCATTCCTGTTCCTTCAGAGATCAATGCACAATCTTTCCCGGCATTTACATGCCTTTTAATAATCTGTCTAGCCTCGTGATAGGCCATGGTCATTGCTGAACCAGAAAAAGTTGTTTCAGTGTGTGTATTTGCCACATAGGGTCCAAAATCATTCAGCATTTTCTCTTCAATCGGCTTGTATAGCCTGCCACTTGCGGTCCAGTCAGCATAAATAATCTTCTGTACACCGTATGGCGTCTCAAAAGTTTGATCTATACCAATGATCTCCTTGCGAAATTTATCAAAATACTTTTCTAAACTCATGACTGTCCTATGCTTTGCCAGACTAAAGCTTGGCGATTACTTTTATTTCCTCAATAATACGCTGGGCAAGGGCATCTGCCGCTTCCTGCGTATGGCTTTCAGTATAAATACGGATAATTGGCTCTGTATTTGATTTTCTCAAATGCACCCATTCAGAATCAAAATCAATCTTTACTCCATCTATGGTACTGATATCTTCATTTTTATAAGTAGATGCCATACTGCTTAAAATTCCATCAACATCAATCTGAGGGGTTAATTCAATTTTATTTTTACTCATAAAATAAGAGGGATATGAATCTCTAAGGGTTTTACACGAAACCTTCATCTGAGCCAAATGGCTCAAAAATAAGGCAACTCCAACCAAAGAATCTCTGCCATAGTGTGATGAAGGGTAAATGATACCGCCATTTCCTTCACCTCCAATGATCACTTTATTTTTTTTCATGAGTTGCACTACATTTACCTCACCAACCGCACTGGCCTCATAGCTTCCTCCGTGTTTTTGTGTCACATCTCTTAATGCTCTTGAAGAGGACAGGTTTGAAACTGTATCCCCGGGTGTTTTTGAAAGTACATAGTCAGCGCAAGCCACCAAGGTATATTCTTCACCAAACATACTTCCATCTTCATTAACTATAGCAAGGCGATCTACATCTGGATCAACCACGATCCCTAGATCTGCTCCTTCCGAAACAACCAATTTAGATATTTCCTGTAAATGCTTAGGTAATGGTTCCGGATTATGTGGAAATTCCCCGTTGGGTTCGCAATATAATTTAACACATTCAACACCTAAAGCATCAAGTAGTTGTGGAATAACAATTCCTCCTGTTGAATTTACTGCGTCTACAACAACCTTAAAACCTGCATTACGAATCGCATCAACATCAACAAGGGGTAAATTAAGCACCTCAGTGATATGCTTTTCAAAATAATCTTTGTTTTTTGAATAAGTTCCCAAATCATCAACTTGGGCATATTCAAAATCTTGCGAAGCAGCTAATTCTAAGATAATATTACCTTCAGCTGCATTTAAAAACTCTCCTGCTTCATTCAGTAATTTTAAGGCATTCCACTGCTTTGGGTTATGCGAAGCTGTCACTATAATCCCTCCATCTGCCTTTTCAAGTGGCACAGCTACTTCAACGGTAGGTGTAGTTGACAAACCCAAGTCTACCACGTCAATACCAAGACCCACAAGGGTATTAGAAACTAAACTACTGATCATTTTACCTGAAATTCTTGCATCGCGTCCAATGACCACTTTTAATTTTTTACCAGACGGGTTTCTTTTTAAAAGCCAAACCCCATAGGCAGAGGCAAATTTTACAGCATCCAAAGGGGTTAGATTGTCATCTGTTTGACCCCCAATTGTTCCGCGTATTCCGGATATAGATTTAATTAAAGTCATTTACTGTTTTTTAAGTGTTACAAATATACCTTTTACCCAAATTTTGGCAATAAAAAAACCGTTCAAATTTTGATAAACAAAATAAGAACGGTTTATTATATGGAAATAAAATCTAATTATTTTTTATCAGACTCCATTTTCTTTTTAAGGGCAGCAAGACCTGAAATATCACCTAAAGTTGTTTTTTCAGCCTGTTCTGACTGCTTCATAACTGTTTTGATATTTCTTTCTTCCTGTGCTCTAAATATAGAAGAGTGAGATACAACTAATCTTCTGTATTCTTTATTGAATTCCAATACTTTGAAATCAACTGAATCACCTTTTACCAATTTAGATCTGTCTTCTTTTTCCATGTGACGTCCAGGAACAAAAGCCTCAACACCATCTTCAAAAGTTACAATGGCACCTTTATCATTTACTTCTTTCACTGTACCTGGGTGCACTGAATCTATAGTATAGGTTCCTTCATGTTTATCCCAAGGATTTTCAGTAGTTTGTTTATGACCTAAATTCAATTTACGTCCTTCTACATCTAATTCAAGAACTTCAACATCAAGCTGATCACCAACTTTTACAAAGTCGGATGGGTGCTTGATTTTCTTAGTCCATGAAAGGTCAGAGATATATACCAAACCGTCAATTCCTTCTTCCAACTCAACAAATACACCAAAATTAGTATAATTTCTAACTGTACCTGTATGTTTTGAACCTACTGGGTATTTAGTAGTGATATCAGTCCATGGATCTGGTTGCAATTGCTTGATACCAAGAGACATTTTTCTTTCCTCTCTGTCAAGTGTAAGAATTACTGCTTCAACAATATCTCCAACTTTTACAAAATCCTGTGCAGATCTCAAGTGAGTTGACCATGACATTTCAGACACGTGAATCAATCCCTCTACTCCTTCACTTACTTCGATAAATGCACCGTAATCTGCAATAATAGCAACCTTACCTTTAACTTTATCACCAACTTTTAGATTTTCGTCTAAAGCTTCCCATGGATGCTTGCTCAATTGTTTCAATCCTAATTGAATTCTTGTTTTCTCATCATCAAAGTCAAGAATTACAACATTCAATTTCTGATCTAATTCAACAATCTCACTTGGGTGATTGATTCTGCTCCAAGAAAGGTCCGTAATGTGAACTAATCCGTCTACACCACCAAGATCAACAAATACTCCATAAGAAGTAATGTTTTTCACAACACCTTCTAATACTTGACCTTTTTCTAATTGACCAATAATTTCTTTTTTCTGTTCTGCAAGATCAGCTTCGATAAGTGCCTTGTGAGAAACAACAATATTTTTGAATTCATGGTTGATCTTAACCACTTTGAATTCCATGTTCTTGTCTACGAATTGATCGTAATCTCTAATAGGCTTCACATCGATTTGAGATCCTGGCAAGAAAGCTTCAATTCCGAAAACATCAACGATCATACCACCTTTGGTTCTGCATTTCACATATCCTGTTACGATCTCTTGTGTTTCATGAGCTTTGTTTACCCTCTCCCAAGCTCTGATTACTCTCGCTTTTCTGTGAGAAAGCACCAACTGACCTGTATTGTCTTCAAGTTTATCAACTTTAACTTCAACAGTATCTCCAACTTGTAGGTTTGGATTATACCTGAATTCATTTAAAGAGATAACTCCTTCAGACTTAGAGTTTATATCGATTATCGCTTCACGATCTGTAAGACGAACAACTGTTCCGTCAATTACTTGACGCTCCTCTACAAATCCTACTGTATTTTCTAAGGCACTATCAAATTCATCTAATTGAGATTGATCTACCGCTTCAATACCTTCTTCATATTTTTGCCAATCAAATTCACTTAAGAATTGAGCTGGGTCAACTTTTTCTTCAGCTTTTTCAGCAACTGGCGCAGCGGTTTCCTCCACTTGAGCCTCAGCTTTATCTGCTACTTTTTCTTCGATCACTTTTTCTTTTTTTGGTTCTGCAATTTTTTCACTCACCTTTTTTACTTCCTTCTTTTCTTTAACAGGTGCTTCTTCAGCTACTTCTTCTTTGGCAACTTCATAAACTGCTTCAGATCCTGTTTCTTTAACCAATAAGTAATAAAACAAAGCGCGGTATTTCTTTTTGTTACTAGAGCCAAGTGTGTCAATTACTTTTGCAATAGCCGCATCGAAAACTTCTTCGTTATGCTCAAGGCCTAATTTTTTGATAAGGAAATTCTTTTTGACAGTTTCTAATTCTTCTTTGTTAGAAGATGAAACCAATTCCGAGTCTTCTTTGTAGATTGATGGACCTAATCCTTTGGCTACTAATTTAAAAAGATCTGCATTTAATTCTATACCTAGCTTTTCAGCTGCTTCTGTGTATAGCTCAATTTTTTCTTGTAGTTTAGACATCTTGTCTTGTACTTTGTATCTTATTGTTTTACAGATTTCTAAACGACTAAAACACTAAGAGAAATGAATATTTATTTTTCTACACCTTTTGTAAATCTGAATTCGTTCAAAAGGCGTGCAAATATACAAACAAATTATTGTTTTCACAATAGCATCTAAATTATTCTTTAAAGCCCCTTTCACTGACCTTTTAAAAAACTAATAGACAGCGTATTAACCTAAAGTAATGAATTGATAATCTGGGTTTCTGAGATGCCTTCAGCCTCTGCTTTGTAGTTCTTGACTATCCGGTGATGCAATATGCCATGAGCAACAGCCTGCACATCGGCAATGTCCGGAGAATATTTACCATGAATAGCGGCGTAGCCTTTCGCTGCTAAAACCAGGTTTTGAGAAGCTCGTGGTCCAGCTCCCCAATCGATATAATTCTTTACGATCTCAGGAGCATTTTCCTGATTCGGTCTCGTTCTTGTGGCCAATTTAACAGCGTATTCCACCACGTTATCTGCGATAGGAATCCTTCTAACCAAATGTTGATATTCTATAATGTCTTTGTGTGTAAATACCGGATTCACAACAATATCTTCATCATTTGTGGTATTCTTAGCCACAAAAACTTCTTCATCAAATGTTGGGTAGTCAAGGTATATGGAAAACATAAACCTGTCTAACTGTGCCTCAGGCAAAGGGTAAGTTCCTTCCTGCTCAATCGGGTTCTGAGTAGCCAATACAAAAAAAGGCAGATCAAGGTTAAAACTATGCCCGGCAACCGTTACTGATTTCTCCTGCATTGCCTCAAGCAGCGCTGCTTGTGTTTTGGGTGGTGTTCTATTAATTTCATCAGCCAAAATGATATTGGCAAAAATGGGTCCCTTTATAAACTTGAATTTCCTGTTTTCATCCAGGATCTCACTTCCCAAAATATCGGAAGGCATCAAATCCGGTGTAAACTGTATTCTTTTAAAGTCAAGTCCCAAAGCTTTGGCAACGGTATTGACCAAAAGTGTTTTTGCAAGCCCGGGAACACCTATCAGTAAAGAGTGTCCTCCACATAGAACTGAAAGCAATACATGGTCAACAGCATCATGTTGCCCTACAATTACCTTGCCTATTTCCTTTTTTAAATGAGCATAGTTTTCTACAAGGCTATTGATTTTAGCAACATCAGACATATTAGTTAATTTTTAGCCCAGTTGCTTTTAAACTCGCAATTGGTATAGACCTGATTAATATTCACATAGGTATCATTGATCTTTTCATCAGACCATTTTTCAATCGATTCGGTTTTCTTTTTTTGCAGGGCGAGTTCCATGATCTTCACATAATCCTCAGCCAGATCAGCTGTATGGGCCTCTGTACGGCTCTTCAGCAAAAGAATTTTATACATTTTCAACCCTTGCCTTGTTTGATCCATAAAGACATCACTGATCTCTCCTTCTTTTAAATTACTCACTTTAGAATATAATTCAGGATCCATTCTTGTAAGATCAAAATGTGTGTCTCCAGATTCAGGATTCATCAAAACACCTGAACTCAATCGGGTATCTTTATCTTGTGAATATAAAAGTACTGCTGCATCAAAAGGAATTTCCATTTTAAGGATGCGCTCTCTGTAAACCACTAATGAGTCTCTCACCATCTCCTCTGCATTATCATCCGGCTTAGGCTGCATTAAAATATGGTATACGTCTCTTTGCTTTCCTTTAATTTTATCGACCATCAATATGTGATAACCAAAGTCTGATTTAAAAGGCTGAGAAATTTCACCTTCTTCCATACTATAGGCCGCTTCCTTGAATTCCTTTACAAAAGGGCTGTTTCGTTCAATTGTATAAAACCCGCTATTTTGGGTTACACCTGGATCATCAGAGTAAAGAATGGCCTTCATTTTAAAATTCCCTCCATCTTCAACTTCCTTTTTAATTTCTTTTAATCTTTCAATGGTCTTTTCAACTTGCTCCGCAGAAGGTTCAATATTGAGAACGATTTGAGACAATTCTATCTCTGCACCAATTTCAGGCAAATTCCCTTCCTTCTCCAAACTGTTGAAATAACGTTTTACCTCTTCCGGAGTAATATCTATATCAGCTGTTAGCTCTTGCTGCATTTTTTGTATCAGTAATCCTTCCTTTTCAACCCTGTACAATTCGTCCTTAAGGTCTTTCATATTGTCAAAACCATACAATTCCAACATTTTTTCAACAGACCCCAGCTGTTGGGTAAAATAATCTGTTTTACGCTGAACTTGTTGCTGTATCTCACCTTCATTCACAGCCACACTGTCAATAACGGCATGATGGGCCAGCAATTTCCTGTTCATGATCTGCTCCAGCATTTCACAATCAGATATTTCAATCTGTCCACCACTTTGCTGAATAAGTTCCTGTTTGAAGGCATCTATTTCCGAATCCAAAACAATGTTATCTCCTACTACGGTAGCAACTCCGTCAATCTTTACTTTTTCCTGAGCTCCCATTTGCAATGTAATGGCAAGTAAGGCTATCATCAAAATTCGCTTCATCTTAATACTGTTCAAATTGTTTATTGTTAATGGCATCAACCATGATTGTTTTTTCTATTTCATTCATCAACTCCAGTTTTCTCTTGTGCAAGATCATCTGTTGAATCGTTGGAATCACATACTCCTTAGGCGCTATATCATTTCTGTGACGCATGTCCTTAACAGCGAGCAAATATACTCCTAATGAATCTTCTTTTTGAATAAATTGATTCTTTTTTATGTTTTTCTCATCCCTTAAAAAGGTTAGTTTTTTTTCAACATCCCTATAACTCACCCAGATACTGTCGTTAAATGAAAACGAATAAAATTCCAGTTCTCTTGCAATCAATTCTTCGAGATCTTCAGGATTATTTGACTTGAATAATTTTACAAGATCCTTTTTGTCAGACAAATCACTGCTAAAATGAATGTATCTCAATTGCATCAATTCCTCATTAAGCCTGTATACATTTTTATTAGCTTCATAATAATCATCAGAATCCTCTTCGGTTATAACCGTATCTAACTCTTGTTGAAGCAAGGCTTTCCTATATCTGTCTATCAACAATTCCTGTTCATAATTCCGAACAAGCTCTTTTATTTCTCCATCTCGGTCTTCCACATTTATCCTGGCCTTTTCAAGCAGTAATTCTTTTGTGGCCCACATCTTTATAAAATTATTCCTATAAAGTAAACTGTCTTCTGCGGGAAGTCCTTGGGGCATACCCATATTCAATTCTTCCTTAGACAAATACCTGTCATTGACCCTTGCAGCGGCATCAGCATCCGGAGCCTTTTGTTGACAAGCATTAATACCTAGTATCAAGATCAAATATGTCACAAATTTCAATTTCATTCTGTCGTGAACCGTTTTTTAAGTTCCTTATAATTTTTCTTATTTATTTTAACGCTATACGTTTCTCGTAAATTCTTCACCCATTGAGTTTCAAGGTAATTCTGGTAATCATTCATGACCTCTCCTCGGGTTTCTTTCAATTCTTTCCATTGCGGCTCAAAAATATTGGTTACTTTGATAATGGTAAAATGATGCGCCTCCTCCTCAAAGATATCAGACACCCCTAATTTAAACGAATACTCTTTAGGTAATTTGGAACTTCCTTCTTCCAATTTTCCTTTACTGAATAAGACATGAATCGTAGCGCCTTCATTGACGATAGACTTTATCGAATCAGGATGCTTACCCTCAGCAAGAAGGCTTTGAACCAGTTTTGCCTTTTCCATTTGCGTACAACTCGCGATACTAAGGCTGGCCCTTCTTTTCCATATATATGTAGTACGGTTTTGTTCAAAATATCGCTGCAACCCCACGGTGTCTTTTTCAGATTTTTCCCAAACTTCCTTTTGCAGTAATTCAAACAATAGCAGGCCGTCTTTGTATTCCTGATAGGTCAAGGCAAACTCTTTATTGGTTTGCTCCAGATGCTCTTTGTAATAATCAATGATCATTTTATTACTAAACTCTTCAAAAAGATCTTCCTTGATCCTGTTTTTAATATCCTTGGCATAACTGTAAAAATCATGGCCTGAATAAATTTTCTCTTCAATACTTAGTAGCGTATCCATATTCTTCTCAAAGCCGCTGATATTCGGATATAACTGAAGCTTCGCTTTATAAGTGACCACCTTGTAATCCTTTGCTATTTTTTCCGCAAGAGACTGCTCCACATAACTTGAACGGCTTCCATTTTTCACTTTTGACTCCAGTTTTGCATAAAGCTCCTCATAAGAAGCAATAGGGTACTTTTTCAATAATTTTAATATATGCCATCCATAATCACTTTCAAAAGGCTTTGAAATATCTCCTTCATTTTCTAAAGCGAAAGCAACTTCTTCAAAAGATTTAATCATCCTTCCTGTGCCAAATTTGGGCAATACACCTCCTTTTTGAGCAGAGCTCAAATCATCAGAATGTTCTTTCGCAATTGTAGTAAAATCATCACCCTGAATCAATTTTTTGTAGATCTCATCAATTTTATCCTTTGATTGCCTTAGTACAGTACTATCATTTTTTACCATAATATGGGCGACCTGAACCTCTCCGGGAGATTTTCTCTTGTCGTTAACCTTTAAAATATGATACCCGAATTGTGTTCTAAAAGGAATTGAAACTTGTCCAACCTCAGTTTGATATGCTGCATTCTCAAAAGAATATACCATTGAAAATGCTGAAAAATAACCTAAACTCCCATTGTTCATCTGAACAGATGGGTCTTCAGAATAAATCCTGGCAATACTATCAAAACCAGCTCCGTTTATTATTTTGTTTCTAGCTGTAGAAATTTTTTGATATGCTTTTAAAGTATCTGCAGGACTCGCATCCGGCTTCAACATGACCAATATGTGACTGGCGCTTACTTCTTCTATAGTTCTGTCATAAGCTTCACGCACAAGACTCTCTGTTGCCTCAGGGTTTTGAAGATAGGGCTGTATCAGTTGTTCTCTGTATTTTGCTAAATCGGCCGTATAAGAAGACAAGGTATCTAAATCCAGATCTCTCGCCTGTACTAGTTTTAATTTAAAATCCACAAAAAGATTAAAATAATCATCAAAACCCTTTTGCTGGTCTTCAACAACTATGTCTTTATTCTTCTCAAAAACCCTAATAAACTCTGCATTGTAAACAGGACTTTGGTCAATACTAAAAAGTATCTTTTCCTCATCCTGCCCGCTAACCAAACCACTAGTTAAAATGGCAGCTAAGATGATTACTTTTTTTATCGTCATTTTCAATTGTTTCCTTTGACTTTTTGAATTCTTCAGAGTGCTCAAAAATATTTTATATTTTTTAAATGGCTTGTTAAAAATATCACAAAGATATTACACCCTCTACTTTCGATACTTCCTGATATTTGCTAATGACATGATCCGGAGATTTCATTTTGACCAAAATAGTCAAACTGATATACTTACCTGTCTTTGACGGTTTAGAATTGATTACTGCACCCATATTATCAAAGATTGTTTCAATCTGTTTAAACTTTTCATCACCACTTGGGATGATAAATTTGTACATATATTTACTCGGGAACTCAGTAGTCTCAGTAAGACTCTTCTTTAGTTTCTCATAAAAATCAGACTCCTTGCTCATTTTTAGATTTTTGAATTTATAAGTCCCCAAATTTACAATTATTATTTTCTTAATTTTGGAATTGCATTAAGAATAATTCTCAAGACTTGAAACAAAAAAAAATCGTCATTACCGGGGGCCCTGGGACTGGAAAATCGACAATTATTGACCAGTTATCACAGATGGAGTTTACTTGTATGCCTGAAATTTCACGAACTATTATCAAGGAGTCTCAAATGTTGGGAATTGATCAATTATTCTTAAAAGACCCGTTACTATTTAGCGAATTGTTATTAAATGGCAGAATTTCACAATACGAGACGGCAACTGCTCAGGCAACAGACATGGTCTTTTTTGACAGGGGAATTCCCGATATCCATGGCTATATGGATTATCTTGGCACCAAATACCCTGAGATCTACACACAGAAGAGTCAAGAATTTAGATATAGTCATGTATTTATGATGCCTCCCTGGAAAAATATCTATAAAAAAGACAATGAAAGATATGAAACATTTGAACAGTCACTAACCATTTATAATTATTTGATAGAAGGCTATACCAAAATGGGTTATCATATTACTGAGGTTCCTGAGGGAAGCATTTCAGAAAGAGTGAACTTTATTTTAAATTCACTGTAAACATCCTATGGATAAAGCACATGAACTTTTAAAAAAACATTGGGGTTTCGATTCATTTCGCGATCCACAGGCCGCCATTATAAATGCGGTAACTGCTGGAAATGACACATTTGTACTTTTACCTACCGGAGCAGGTAAATCTTTATGTTACCAAATTCCAGCACTCATGACAGATGGTGTTTGCCTTGTTGTGTCTCCCTTAATTGCCCTGATGGAAGATCAGGCTAAGAGCCTGGAAGATAAGGGAATTAAAGCCTTAGTATTGAGCTCAAAACTCAACAGACATGATACCATTATTGCTTTTGACAATCTGATGCACGGCAATTACAAGTTTCTGTATCTTTCTCCGGAAAAACTACAGTCAGAATTTATCCAGGAAAAAATCAGTCAGTTATCACTTAACTTAATTGCCATTGATGAGGCTCATTGTATCTCTCAGTGGGGTCATGACTTCAGATCTGCCTATCTTAAAATTCCTGTGCTAAATGACATCCATCCGGACATTCCAAAAATTGCATTGACCGCAACAGCGACTGCTCATGTTAAGAATGATATTATTGAAAACCTGCAGTTGACATCTGCGAAAATATTTACTGGTTCATATTACCGTGACAACCTATATATTAGGATTCTAAAAAAAGAGGATACAAGACTGGGGATCCTAAACTTGCTGAAGTCAATTGACGACCCAGCCATTGTTTATGTTGGCACCCGAAAAAACACCGTACAATATGCCCGATTTTTGAGTAGTCATCAGATCAAGGCAACGCATTACCATGGAGGTCTTGACAATAAACAGAAAAGCGAGGCACTACAACAATGGAAAGATGAAAAAAGTAAGGTAATGGTGGCCACTAATGCCTTTGGGATGGGTATTGACAAATCAAATGTTAGAATGGTTATTCATGCACATCTTCCCAATAGTATAGAGAATTACATGCAGGAAATAGGACGTGCAGGACGTGACGGTAAACCTTCTGTGACTTACCTGTTATACAATGATAACAGCATATTAGAGAGTGAGTTAGTATTGAAAAAGTCAATCGTAAGCCCTGAGTTGTGCAGATCAGTTTATGGAAAACTAAATGACTACTATCAGATTGCCAATGGAGAACTCAGTGAAGAGATATTTAATTTTGACCTTCAGGAATTCGCCTTACGCTATGATTTTCAATTCATGCAGGTTTATTACGCATTAAACCATTTACACAATGAAGATATTATCTTCTACGATCAAAACCCTAATAAAACCTCTCGGATCAGGATCATCGAAAATAGCACAAAACTATTTCAGGTTCAATCCTTACAAAATATCCAGGCCAAAGTTCTTCAGATGCTCCTCAGAACATATGGTGGGGTTCATGAACAGTTCATTGCCATTAATGAATCGCTTATTTCGAGTAAATTAAATCATCCTAAAGATGAAGTGATCAAGGCGCTAAGAAGACTTGATCTAGATAAAGTGCTGGTTTATAATGAATCGAGTAATAGATTGAAATTGAAATTTTTAGTTCCCCGAGAAGATAATTTTGTTTATCACATGTTTAGGGCAAATATCACCCAGCGAAATAAAACGAAAGAGGCGAAGTCAAAAAGCCTGCATCATCTTATTAAAAATGATCAAATATGTAGACAAATTCAACTGCTTCATTATTTTGGAGAAAACCTTGATTCACCATGTGGTCATTGTGATGTCTGCCTGAGTAGAATACCTGCTGAAAAAGTTGATTATCAAGAGCTGAGTGCACAAATCTTTAACCTACTTAAAAAGAACAAGACCTTAAATTTAAATGAGGTCAACCAGCTTTTACCAAATGACAAAGGTTCGCTTGTAAAAACCCTGCAATTAATGGTAGAAAGAAAACTCATCGGGTTAAATTTGCAAAACAAATTTTATATCATAACATGAAAGAACTTCGTATCATTTTTATGGGAACTCCAGACTTTGCTGTTGCTAGTCTGAATGCTTTGGTAGAAGCGAAATATAATGTTGTAGCCGTGATTACCGCTCCAGATAAGCCTGCTGGAAGAGGAAGAAAATTGAATCAATCTGCTGTTAAAAAATATGCCCTTTTAAAAGGACTGGAGATTTTACAGCCTGTCAATTTAAAACATCCTGATTTTCTCGATAGTTTAGCATCTTTTCAGGCGGATCTGCAAATAGTGGTGGCATTTAGAATGCTGCCGAAACAAGTGTGGGCAATGCCTAAATTGGGCACTTTCAATTTACATGCCTCTTTGTTGCCTGATTACAGAGGTGCTGCTCCGATCAACTGGGCCATTATTAATGGTGAAACTCAAACAGGTGTAACGACGTTCTTTATTAATGAGAATATTGATACAGGAGCCATTATCAAACAGGAAACGACGGAAATTTCTGAAAGTATGACAACAGGAGAGTTGCATGACATATTGATGAAACTGGGCAGTAAGACAGTGGTTGAAACAGTGGAAATGATAGAAAAGGGCAATATCGACCCATTAAAACAGAAAGAAGGGGATTTCAACCCAGCGCCCAAATTGAACAAAGATAATTGCAGAATACAATGGGACCAGCCTTTGGAGAAAATCTATAACCAGATTCGCGGTCTTAATCCCTATCCAGGTGCATGGACAATATTAAAGAACAACGGTGAAGAAATAGAACTTAAGATCTATAAGGTAAATATGGTTCTTGAAGAACATAAAATATCTCCAGGAATTGTTCTTATTTCAAAAAAGCAACTAAGGGTTGCCGCACAAAATGGTTTTCTAGATATCACAGATCTAAAAATGTCTGGAAAGAAAAGAATGGATGCTATAAGTTTACTTAATGGTTACACATTTCATGAGGGCTGTAACATGTTCTAAACACTATGCATATAGGCACTTAGGGAGAATTTTCTCAAAATTCAACAGGTTTATCAACAAATTTGGTTTAATTATTAACAATATGGGGTGTTTTAAGTTCCAAAACTTGCGTGAACCCTTATAAAATCTATATTTGTGATGCTATTGAAAGGCAAAAAATAAATATTTAACCAATTTTAAAAAATTTTAAATTATGAACAAATCAGATTTAATTGAAGCAATGTCTGTTAATGCTGGAATTTCTAAGGCTGCTGCTGGAAAAGCTTTAGACGCAATGATGAAAAGTATCACAGGTGAATTAATGACCGGTGGGAGAATCTCATTAGTAGGTTTTGGTTCTTTTTCAGTTTCTGCAAGAGCTGCAAGAGATGGAAGAAACCCTCAAACTGGTGCTACTATCAAAATACCTGCAAGAAAAGTGGTGAAATTCAAAGCTGGATCTGAATTAAAAGAGTCAGTGAACTAGTCAAGTTCTAAAAAACTAAGATATTCAAACCCTCTTTTAAAGAGGGTTTTTTTATTTATATATTTTTTGTACATTGTAATCATAACAATATTGAATATGACTACTTTAAAACCAACAAAAGGCAAATTACTCGTAGCCGAACCATCTATTTTGAGTGATAGCTCTTTTAACAGATCAGTCGTTTTGCTCACAGAGCACAATGACAGTGGCTCAGTTGGTTTCATTTTCAATAAACCTTCACCCTATAATATTGGTGATCTTATTCCTGAAATCGAATCTCCCTTAAAAGTTTATTTTGGAGGACCTGTATCAGAAGACAATCTTTATTTTGTGCATAAAGTACCAGAGTTGATTCCTGATAGCATAGAAATAGCGGACGGTATTTTTTGGGGCGGTGATTTTGAGGCTATCCAATCACTTTTGAAAGAGGATATTCTATCCCAACATGATATCCGCTTCTTTTTAGGATATTCCGGTTGGAGTCAAAAACAATTGGAGGAAGAACTAGAAACCACCTCCTGGCTAATCGTTGAAAATAAATTTAAGAATCTTTTGAACATCAATCACAGCAATTTTTGGAAAAATGAATTGCTTAAATTTGGAGGCATTTACCAGCTATGGGCCAATTCACCAAAAGATCCAAGTTTGAATTAGATTATTTTTTAGTTTCAGCATCAAAGATTCTTTTAATCTCTTCCGTTTTTCCCTTCGTATATTTCTTCTTCCTGTAACGATCCACTGATTGTATTTCATTTATGGAATTTGTCAAGAAAACTTCATCCACTTTTAAAAGGTCAAATGGCGAAATGCTTAGCTCTTTAACGACAAAATTCTGATCCTTCTTAAGGAGTTCAATCAATTTTTTTCTGATAATTCCATTAATACATCCTGTCTCAAGAGCAGGTGTTATGATTTCATTTCCCCTTACCAAAAAGATATTGGCGTTTAAAGCTTCCGCCAACTCTTTTTTTTCATTGATCAAAATACAATTCTGGTAGCCATTTTCCTTTGCGTAAATACTGCCCAAAATATTGACCATCCTGTTATTTGTTTTTATAGTAGATAACAATCCCGACGCGATAGGAAAATCCTTAAATAATTCAATTTCAATTGACTCATTAGAAAATATTGGCAAAGCAGTGACTTCTATAATGAAATTGATCTCGTTGGATAAAGGCGCGTATAAACCACCATCTTGCCTGAACACATTTACCCTTACCCTTGCTTTATGATGCAAATCGTTTGCTTCAAGAGTTAAACTGATCTGCTTTTCATAATAGTCAAGTGTAAAATCCATCGGAATTCGCATCCTTAACATCCGCATCGAAGACATCAACCTAAAGTAATGGTCTTCCAAAAAACACAACGCTCCATCTTCAAATTTTAAGGTATCAAAAATGCCATCGCCATATTTAAAGGCTCTGTTATCCAGACTCAAATTAAAATCCTCTCTAGACTTCAAACTACCATTTTGATTGATCATAAAATCAGCTATTTAAAGGTGTAAAAATAAAAAAAGCCTTGATAAATCAAGGCTTTTCTATTATTTATAACTTCTATTATCCTCCGATAACGTGTTTTAATTCTGAAATCTGGTTTTCCCAAAACATTTTTGATTCCTCAACTTCATCTTCTTCAGCAAAATCCACTACCAAAAGGGAAACATCTTTCGTAAGATCATCAACTTCAATCCTCAATTCAAAATAAGTTCCTTCGTCTTCATCTTCTTCCCATTTGAATCTTATGAAAACATCATTTTTTTGAGCAATCCTTTCGGCAATCTCCTCTGAATCATCCCATATAAAGATATATTTCTTTCCCCTGGAATTTACGTTATCTGCAAACCACTCTCCCATACTATCAGGAGTAGAGATATACTGATATAAAAAACTAGGTGAAGCATGGATTGGAAATTCCAAGTCTATTCTTACTTTACTTGACATTCTTGATTTTTTTATGGAAGCAATATATAGATTATCTATTTCTAAAAAAAATATTTTATTTAAATATTTTTACCCTCTTTACTTGCCATAAATGAATTTGTTTTTATATTTGCAAACTGAATTTTGGGAGGTATTTTTAGCTTTCCCACAAAAGAAAATGGCGAGGTAGCTCAGATGGTTAGAGCGTCGGATTCATAACCCGGAGGTCTCGGGTTCAATTCCCGATCTCGCTACTGCAAAAGACTGTATTTATACAGTCTTTTTTTTATATCAGAATCTGTCTCAAGGGGTGACTTAAGTGAGCCCCTGACTTAAGCCAGGGGCTCGCCCAATTTCACTTCAAATTCTTAAACATTACAAAGTGAGGACCCACCTGATCAACTTCAAAAAGATTACCAATTGAGGTGTAACCAAGTTTACTGTAAAAGTCTAGGGCCACTACCCTTGCATTGCACCAAATAAGATCTACTCCCCTATCTTTAAGTATTTGTTCAGCATTGGTAAGGAGCGCTTTGCCGTAGCCTTTTCCTTGGGATCCTATTGAACTCCCCATTCCTCTTAGTTGAAATTGAAGGCCTTTAAAACCAGCATTTGAAGCTTTCATAAAACTTCCAACACACACCAGTTGATCTTTGTCAAAGAGACCCAGATGCAGGGTGTCAGCATCATGATCAGCATTCATTTCATGGCTTAGGGTCATTCCATCTCTTAAAACTGACTTTCTTATCGGATAAGTTTCCTCAGCCTTTATTTCTGCAATTCTTATCATGCTTGCTTACTTGCCTTTCTACTGCCGGAATACATCTCATATTTTACGAATTTGCATTCCAATTTACCGTTGAAAACTTTTATCTTTCTTGAAGTTCTTAACCCTACATTTTTCAAACCATCTTCAAAATCAGAGGTGATCAACCAGGCTGAAGTATCGGTGTAATTTTGTTTTAACGTATCCCCAATTTGTCCATAAAATACAGGCACATTTATTTCCAACCTTTCTCCGTATGGAGGATTGAATAATACGATCACATTGCCTTCAACCGGGCTTGGTTCTTCAAAGAAATTTTTTCTTTCAATCTTTATAAATTCCTCTAATGAGGCATTAGCCACATTATCTTGCGCCTTACGAACTGCTGATGGCGCTTTATCAAAACCAATTATTTTCTTGTCTGTATTTCTGATTTTTTTCAATAATGAATCATGAATCACTGCAAACAATTCCTCATCAAAATCTTTCCATTTTTCGAATGCGAATTCAGATCGGTTGATATTGGCTGGAATATTATTGGCAATCATGGCCGCCTCAATCAATATAGTGCCACTACCACACATAGGGTCAACAAAGTTCTGCGTACCGTCATAACCGGTCATCAATACCAGTCCAGCTGCTAAAACTTCATTAATGGGTGCAATATTAGTGTCACTTCGATATCCTCTCTTATGCAATGATTCCCCTGAACTATCGAGTGAAACGGTACACGTATTTCTCTGGATATGAATATCAAACTGAACATCTGGATGTTTCAAATCGATACTTGGACGTTTCTGGTATTTTTTTCTGAAATAATCAACAATTGCATCTTTACTTCTCAAAGAGACATAATGCGAATTTGTGAAAATTTCAGAATGAACCGAGGAATGTATGGCCAGGGTATCATTCTCATCCAAATACTTTTCCCAGGAAATTCGCGAGAGATGCTGGTAAAGATCATCTTCATTTCTTATGATAAAGGTCTCGATGGGCACCAAAATTCTTATGGCGGTTCTCAAGGCTAAACTGGCCTTATACATAAAGCCCTTATCTCCTTTAAACTGAACATTTCGAACTCCTTCCTTTACATTTTGAGCTCCTAAGTTTCGTAATTCTCTTGCGAGTACTGACTCAAAACCATACAGGCATTTGGCCAACATATCATAATTTTCATTCATGCCACAAAAATACATCAAAGATATTAGTCATAGAACAAATCTTATAAAAACTAAAAGTTTCTCTTTAGCTTGGTTTAATTTTCTATTTTTGTTTGATTTTAAAATTATGCAGAAAGAAAAAGAGTGGTTTGAACATTGGTTTGATACTCCTTTTTATCATATCCTATATGATTACAGGAATGATGATGAGGCCAGGTATTTTATGGGTAACCTTGTGGATCATTTAAATCTTTCTAAAGGAGACAAGATTCTGGATCTGCCTTGTGGAAAAGGGAGACATGCTTTATTTCTATATGAGCAAGGTTTCAAAACTACTGGAGCTGATCTTTCAGCCAACAGTATTGAGCATGCAAAGCAATTTGAAAAACAAGATTTGAGCTTCAATATTCATGATATGAGAGATCCTTTGAAAGGAAGCTATGATGCTATTTTTAATCTTTTTACAAGCTTCGGATACTTCAGTCAGGAAACCACGAATATTAAGGTTTTGGAAAATTTTAAAAAAGGCTTACTACCTGGTGGCCATATAGTAATTGATTTCTTAAACCTGGAAAAAGTAATTCAGCAACTTATCCCGGAACAGCATATTACAAAAAAAGGAATAGATTTTGTTATTCGAAAAAGAGTGTCTGAAAATTTTATCATCAAGGAAATTGAAGTGAATCAAGACCAGGAGATCCATCACTATATAGAAAAAGTTCAAGCTTTAGACCTTGACAAAATGAAGTATTTTGCAAAGGCAGCAGGGCTTGAAATAGAAGAAACATTTGGTGATTATGGATTGAACCCTTTCGATAAGGATAATTCTGATAGATTAATACTGATTCTCAAATGATATATCTCGCCTTGATCTTACCCGTAATTGCCGGATTTGTTTTGGTTCAACTTATCAAACCTAATTCCAAGCATTTGCAATTATTTCTCTCCTTTAGTGGGGCCTATCTGCTATCAGTGACGGTTTTACATTTGATTCCTGAAGTATTTTCAACTCAACAAGAGCATATAGGCCTGTTTATCCTTTTGGGAATTGTGCTTCAAACAGGATTGGAATACTTGTCAAAAGGAGCAGAACACGGACATATTCATGGGCACGATTTTGAAAAAAAAATTCCATGGTTACTTTTAGGGAGTTTATGCCTACATGCATTTCTTGAAGGAATGCCCTTGGGAGTAGCCGAAAATAGGAGCTTATTATATGCTATAGTCATACACAAATTACCTATTGCGATCATTTTAGCAGGTTTTCTTAAAAACTCTTCCTTGTCAAAAGGTTATGTGTTTATTTTTCTCTTCCTGTTTGCCATCATGAGCCCTTTGGGAAGTTGGGTGTCAGGTAATTATTCATTCATTCATCAGTATTCAAACCAAATTAATGCCCTGATTATAGGTGTGTTTCTGCATATTTCAACAGCCATACTTTTTGAAAGCTCTGAAAACCATAAATTTAATCTTCAAAAATTTATAGTGATCCTTATTGGATTTGCTATCGCTTTTTTGAGTTTATAACTCAATATTTTTGCGGTACCAAGGTCTGGTTGGCAAAAGGTGTTCTGATATAGCCTTTATCATCCTTTCTTGGAGGAAGTACAATCTTTTCTCTTTCAACTTTTTGATATTCAATGCTGCTCAACAAATGGCTGATACAATTCAATCTGGCCTTCTTTTTATTATCCGCCGGCACCACGTACCAAGGTGATTGTTTGGTATCCGTATATTTAAACATTTCATCTTTGGCCTTACTGTACTCCAGCCAATGTTCACGAGATTTAAGATCCATGGGGCTGAGTTTCCAACCTTTCATAGGGTCGTTAATCCTTGATTTGAATCGCACTTCCTGTTCTTCATCAGAAACTGAAAACCAATACTTTAATAAGATAATCCCCGATCTGATCAACATTCTTTCAAACTCAGGACAGGAACGCATAAATTCATTGTATTCTACTTGATTGCAAAACCCCATTACATGCTCAACTCCGGCTCTATTATACCAACTTCGATCAAAGAGGATCATTTCACCTGCACTTGGTAAATGAGGCACATAGCGCTGAAAATACCATTGACTTTTTTCCTTGCTGGAAGGTGTTCCCAGTGCAACTATTTTACAAACTCTAGGGTTAAGACTTTGGGATATTCTTTTGATCACGCCTCCTTTTCCGGCAGCATCTCTTCCTTCGAAGATGACCACAACCTTTAACCCCTTATGCTGGATCCAGTCTTGTAATTTCACCAATTCAATTTGAAGATGCTGTAATTCCTCTTCATAGAATTTATTACTGATTTTTAATTTTTTTTTGTTGGTGTTTTTTGAATTCGTTGATTCGTCACTCATAAGCAATTTTTCTTCAGCTTGATTTTTTTTTAATTGGCAACTTCACTAATAAATTTGATTCTCATTAACCTTAATTCGTCATCATCATAATCCCCGTCAAATTCATCAAGAGCCAATTGAATTTTATCACTTTCTGCATCCATAAAGTATTCCAGTATTTCCTCCTGTTGATCTTCATCCAAGAGTTCATCAATACAATAATCAATATTGATTTTAGTGCCTGAATAAATGATTTGCTCCATAGCCTTGACTAGTTCAGGCATTTGAAGACCTTTGGAATGAGCGATGTCTGAAAGAGGTAATTTTTTATCGGTGTTCTGGATAATGTATAATTTTAAAGCCGAATTGACACCTGTACTTTTAACGATCAAATCGTCCGGTCTGACGATATCATTCTCCTTTACATAATCAGATATCAATGCCACAAATTCCTTACCATACTTCTTAGCCTTTCCATCACCGACTCCGTGAACACTGGCTAATTCTTTAATGTCAACAGGATATTTTAGGGTCATATCTTCCAGAGACGGGTCCTGAAATACAACAAAAGGCGGTACTCCCAATTTTTTTCCGACTTTTTTCCTTAAATCCTTTAGCAAAACCATCAATTGATCATCAACCACAGCTCCGGTACCTTTAGCGTTAGTCACAATACTGGCATCATTTGCTTCACTGTAAATATGGTCTTCGGTCATTAAAAACGAATGTGGCTCCTTGATGAATTGATTTCCTTCTTTTGTTAATTTAAGTACGCCGTACTGTTCAATTTCCTTCTTTAACAAACCTGCTACCAGCACTTGTCTGATCAGTGCCATCCAATGTTTATCCTGCTTTTCCTTACCCACTCCAAAAATAGGTTGCAGATGTGTCTTATGGCTAATTAGCAGGGCATTCTCTTTACCGATAAGTGTGTTGATAATCTCCTTTGATCTGTATTCCTCTTTCGTATTTTTGACCACTTCAAGCAGCACCTTAACTTCTTCCTGTGCCTCTGTTCTTTTCTTAGGGTTCCTTGCATTATCATCCATATCCGCCCCTTCTCCGTTGACCTCATCAAATTCTTCACCAAAATAATGCAACAAGAATTTTCTTCTTGACATAGAAGTTTCAGCATAAGCGACTACTTCTTGCAGCAAAGCATTGCCAATCTCCTGCTCGGCCACCGGCTTCCCCGAAAGAAACTTTTCCAATTTTTCAATATCTTTATAGGAATAATAGGCCAGACAAAATCCTTCACCTCCGTCTCTACCCGCTCTACCAGTTTCCTGATAATAACTTTCCAGACTTTTGGGGATATCATGGTGGATGACAAACCTGACATCAGGCTTATCGATTCCCATTCCAAAAGCTATGGTCGCAACAACAACGTCAATATCTTCCATCAGAAACATGTCCTGATGTCTGGCTCTGGTTTTTGCATCTAAGCCCGCATGATAAGGCACGGCTTTAATCCCATTAACCTGAAGTACCTGTGCTATCTCTTCAACTTTTTTCCTGCTTAAGCAATAAATAATACCAGATTTATCTTTGTAATTTCTGACAAACCTAATGATATCGCTTGCTATTTCCGAAGTCTTAGGCCTAACTTCATAAAATAAATTCGCCCTGTTAAATGATGCAGTAAAAACTTTTGCATCACTGATCCCTAAATTCTTTAGTATATCATCCTGCACCTTCTGAGTAGCCGTAGCTGTAAGCCCGACAATAGGTAAATTTCCAATCTTGTAAATGATATTTCTTAGGTTTCTATATTCCGGCCTGAAATCATGTCCCCATTCAGAGATACAATGAGCTTCATCAATGGCAAAAAAAGTGATCTTTTGTTTTTTAAGAAACTCGATGTTTTCTTCTTTGGTCAAGGATTCAGGAGCTACATAAAGCAATTTAGTAACACCACTCTCTATGTCGCTTTTCACCCTGGCTACCTCTCCTTTGTTCAAAGAAGAATTTAACACATGGGCGATCCCATACTCAGACGAAATACCTCGAATGGCATCTACTTGATTCTTCATCAATGCTATCAAGGGAGATACCACGATGGCGGTTCCTTCAAGAATAAGTGCTGGTAATTGATAAATTAATGATTTGCCACCGCCTGTCGGCATTACAACAAAAGTATCGTTTCCTTCAATAAGACTTTCTATTGCATCTTTCTGTAATCCCTTAAACTTACTAAAACCAAAATATTTCTTCAAATATTCGTGTAAGTTAATTTTTGTCACTTTCATCCTCTTATTAATCTATTTTTGAATATTTTTGCATCTTTAACACCAAAATTTATGAGGGGGAATTGTTGAATTTCTAAAGCAATTATTTCATGAAATTCAATCATACTATAAATATAACATATTATTTTTAAAAAATAAATTTAAAATATTGATTAAGGATAAAAACATTTTGCAAACGGCTAAAGACACGATTCTTATCGAGGCCGCTGCCATAAAGCACCTTGCTGAACTGGTCAATGAGGATTTTGAAAAAGCGGTGATGACCATCTATGAATCTGAAGGCAGGGTGATTGTTACCGGAATTGGTAAAAGCGCTAACATTGCTGCTAAAATTGTAGCTACCATGAATTCAACAGGAACACCAGCCGTTTTTATGCATGCTGCAGACGCTATTCATGGAGATTTGGGAAACATACAGCAAAATGATGTTGTAATATGCATCTCAAAAAGTGGGAACACCCCCGAAATTAAAGTGTTATTACCACTGATTAAAAATTATGGCAATAAAATTATTGCCATCACAGGGAATGATGATTCTTTTTTAGGAGAACATGCTGATTACACGTTGAGTTGTTTTGTTGAAAAGGAAGCCTGTCCGAATAACCTGGCCCCAACAACTAGTACGACGGCTCAATTAGTTATTGGTGACGCACTTGCAATCTGCTTATTGAATTTAAAAGATTTTTCAAGTAAGGATTTCGCTAAATACCACCCAGGTGGAACCTTAGGAAGGAAACTATATTTAAGGGTAAATGAATTGGCAGCCAATAATGAAGCTCCAAAGGTAGAAAAGCATGCCCCGGTAAAGGATGTTATTGTTGAAATCTCTAAAAAAAGATTAGGAACCACTGCTGTTGTGGAAAATGACAGGATCATAGGGATTATAACAGATGGTGACATCAGGCGAATGCTGGAGAAGACGGCCGACATCAGTTCATTGGAGGCAAAAGACATCATGAGTGCAGATCCCATTAGTGTGAGCGCTGATACCATGGCGGTCAATGCGCTTGACATTATGCAAAAAAATAACATCACTCAGATTTTGGTTACTGAGCATGGAAAATATTCAGGTGTGGTGCACTTCCATGATTTGTTAAAAGAAGGAATCATTTAATTGCTATGTTGTATATTTCAATACTCAGCACTTCATTGCTATTTAAAAAAAATAAACTATGAGTGAAAAAACGGAAGAAATGTCTTTTTTAGGGCATCTGGAAGTTTTAAGATGGACACTGGTAAGATCTTCTTTATCGATATTGGCTTTTGGAATGGTCGCTTTTATGATGAAGGATTTTATTTTTAATTCCATTCTTCTGGCACCGAAAGATCCTCAATTTTTTACCTATAGGTTTTTGTGCTCTGTTTCTCAAAGTTTTGGAACAGATGGTTTGTGCATTGATGAAATTCCTTTTATCGTGCAAAGCAGAACCATGGCAGGCCAGTTTTCTGCGCATATCTGGACCTCAATCGCATTTGGATTTGTTATGGCCTTTCCATATATCATTTGGGAAGTATGGAAGTTTATCAAACCTGCCCTTTACGCTGATGAGCAAAAGAATGCAAGAAGTTTTATCATCATTACTTCTTTTCTATTCTTTGTAGGGATTTTATTTGGGTATTATGTGATCACGCCCCTTTCAATTAATTTTCTTGGAAGTTATCGGGTTGCTGATGAAGTAAGGAACAATTTTGACCTTAGCTCCTATACGGGGCTTCTTAAGGCCTCATGTTTGTCTGCAGGCTTTATATTTGAACTTCCCATTATCATATACTTTTTGACTAAAATGGGGCTTGTAACGCCTGAATTCCTAAAAACCTACCGTAAATATGCATTGGTAATGGTACTTGTTTTAGCAGCTATTATTACGCCTCCAGACATTATTAGTCAGGTAATTGTTGCCATTCCTATGATCATTCTTTACGAGGTAAGTATTAAAATTTCTAAATTTATCGTCAGAAAACAAAAAAAAGAGGCCAATGAAAATCTGGCTAAAAAATAATTGATGGATATTGATGATAAAATACAATCCTATATTGCTGAGCACGAAAAATTCAATGAATTACTATCAGCTTTAAGGGAAATTATCAAGAAATATCCTTTTGAAGAAATGTTGAAATGGGGAATGCCCACCTATGTATATGATAAGAGGAACTTGATCGGAATTGGCGCCTTTAAAAACCACGTTGCTCTCTGGTTCTTTCAGGGGGCACTCCTCCAAGACAAGGATCACATATTACACAACGCTCAGGAAACCAAGACCAAGGCAATGAGACAAGTGCATTTTAAAGATATCAATGAGATCAACGAGTCTGTCATCAATAAGTATTTACAAGAGACCATTGAGAATCAAAATAATGGATTAGCTGTCCTAAAAAGCAAGCCGGTGAAAAAAGCTGTTTTACCACATGAGTTGTCAAACTATCTAAAAGAACACGCTTCATTATCAGATTATTTTTTTAGATTGACACCAGGAAGACAAAAGGAATATGCCGCATATATCGCTAGTGCGAAAAGAGAACAGACTAAATCTGACAGGCTTAAAAAAATAACTCCTTTGATCAAGAAAGGAAAAGGGCTAAATGACAAATATAAAAGGGATTAGAAACTATGATCTTACGAGCAGAAAAAATTATGAAAATGTACGGAAGCAGAACTGTTGTAAAAAGCATTTCTCTAGAGGTACAACAAGGTGAGATCATTGGATTATTAGGCCCCAATGGCGCAGGAAAAACGACTTCTTTTTATATGATTGTGGGTATGATCAAACCCAATGAGGGCAGAATATTTCTTGATGATACAGAGATCACAAACGACTCCATGTACAAAAGAGCCCAAAAAGGGATTGGATACCTGGCTCAGGAGGCCTCTGTATTCAGAAAATTATCAGTTGAAGATAATATCATGTCAGTGTTGCAGTTTACCGATCTGAGCAAAAAGGATCAAAAGAAAAAACTTGAATTACTGATAGAGGAATTCAGCCTTGGACATGTTCGCAAAAACCGTGGTGATCTTTTATCAGGTGGAGAAAGAAGAAGAACTGAAATTGCCAGAGCTCTGGCATCGGATCCTAAGTTTATTTTACTTGATGAGCCTTTCGCAGGAGTAGACCCTATCGCTGTTGAGGATATTCAAAGCATTGTCGCTCACTTAAAAGACAGGAATATAGGAATTTTGATCACGGATCACGATGTTCACGCGACACTAGCCATTACAGATAAGACCTATTTGATGTTTGAAGGTGGTATCTTAAAGGAAGGTACTCCGCAAGAACTGGCCGATGATGAATTGGTAAGAAAAGTGTATTTAGGTGAAAGCTTCGAACTTAAAGAAAAAAAGAAAAAACTTAATTTGTAAAAAAAACCCTATTACCAGATGGTAATAGGGCATACATACAAACAAATCTGAAAAATTTATTAAAAATTTTTCCAGATGACTTTAAGCTTTAATGTTCACCTGTTTCTATTCCTATGATTTTACCGCTCTCATTGATTAACAAATAATGAGACCATGTTCCTTTTTCTACTTTAAACTTATACACATTAGTATCCTTCTTTGTCATATAGGTGACTTCATTGGATATTTTGTAATTCGAATAATCTTTTAATGATTCTTTTACTTTTTTTGGTGTTTTCTCTTTGGTCGTTTTATAAACCTTTTTCTCCGTTTTCTTTCCCTCCTGAGCGAAACTACCCTGAACGCTAAAAAGCGCAAAGACAAAAAGCATAATGACAATTTTAAAACTTTTCATGGTTAATGGTTTCTTTTAATATTAAACAAATAGTTAACGGGGAGTTGGTTATTTTAGCTCTGTTAGCGTTTATCCAAATGTTGAAAAACTTAATATAACAAACAACATTAAAAACAAGATTATTTTGATCTTTTTCATAGCTCCAAAATTTATATTCTCTTAAACAATTTTCTTTTTCTAGCATTACCATCTGGGACTTCCTCTTTTGGATTCAAAATCATATCCAAGTGTCAACATGTGCGTCCCTCCATGATTTAACTCATTTGCTTCATTAATATTGTATTGAAATGCATATCCTACATAAAAATCTTTCTTTTTTATACCTAAAAGTGGCACAACTGCAAGTGGTTCGAAGCTTTGATCATTTAAAAATCTTGTGCTAAATCCTGCCCAGTAATAGCCATCATCAGTGTTTTTCTTAGCCTTTATATTAATATCTGTAATAGATCTGGCATCACTTTCAAAATATTTGAAAAACAATGAAGGTTCCAATTCCCAATCACTTTGGTTCAGCTCAAAAACATATCCTGTATAGATATAATAATTTCGAATTTTTTGAGGTTCAGATTCATCAAATGCCTTCACACTTTTATTAAGAATATTCGCAGCGTTAAAACTGAAATAGAAGCCTTCTATTTTATACAGAAATGCTGCATCAAAATTTGAATTGTGTGACGATATATCAGCTCCGATATTCGGATCATCATTAGGGTCGTCAAAATCTGACACGTCAATTTTAAACTGCGTAAACTTATATGAAAGTCCGAAAGATATGTATTGTAAGTTGGCAGCATTGATCGTTAAATGATGAGCAAATGACAATTGCCCTCCAATCTGCGATGTATTACCATTCTTGTCCAGAAACAAAACACCTCCGATTCCAGAACGTTCTAAGATGTGTGCGTCATATGACAGAGTCTGTGTGTTTGGCGCATTACTTAGGCCAACCCATTGAAATGCACTGGTAAACCTTAGTCGATTCATTTCACTGTCTCCTGCATAAGCCGGAGAGATCAGAAATGGGTTTTCCACCAGGTATTGGGTATATGGTGTCAGTTTGAATTCCTGAGCATATGACCAACCCGAAACGAATAATATGATTATAATGATTGCTTTTTTCATAACTACTATCTAACTAAACTGAAATTCCCTTTAAATTCTCTGTTGTCTGATGCTTCGTTTAATCTAACGATATACCAGTAGTCACCACTAGGTAATGGTTTGCTTTTGTAACTTCCATCCCAACTTCTTTTGTTTCCTTCATAACTTGCAATCAGTCTTTGATATCTGTCAAATATTTTTACAGTTATTTGCGGATAAATCTCAATATTAATTGGATACCAGGTATCATTGATACCATCTCCCTGAGGTGTGAAAAAATCAGGAATTTCAATATCCAAGAATTCTAAAAAGACTGTTTTTTCAAGTACACAGCCCCTTTCATCTCTTACATAGAATTTATAATCTCTAGTTTCACGAGTGCTATTTAGATCTAATACATTATTAGAACCAAAATCATTGTCACCATCTAAACTATATTCATAAGCAGGTCTGCCTCCACTGGCCACGACACTGTATTCGTTTAAATTTGTCATCACCACATTGAAACTTATGGGGACATATTCTTCGATGGTCACTTCTATCGGAGCATCGGTACAACCGTATTCTTTATGTGAAACAGAAACAGTGTGTTTCCCTTTTGATACATCTTCAAATATGCCTGATTCTTGGGTCAAACTGCCATCCAAAGTATAGGTCACATCATTTTGATAAATCGGATCAACTGAGGCAACGATTATATTGCTGGCACCCTGACAACTAAAGTCAGTATCAGCTGTAAGCTCTAAATAGATCAATTGCTGTACTTCAACAGATTTTTGTGAAACACAACTGTGAAAATCATTTTCCTTTTTGATCCACAGGTCATAAGTTCCTTTGGCCAGACCCGTAAAACTCGGTGCAGTTTTGTAATTCGTACCATCCATACTATAGGTCACATCATAGCCTTGATTGTTGGTCATGTTTACATTTACCCTTCCATCTTTTTCACCAACACAAATAACATCTTCCTGACTAATGCTGTATTGAATTTCAGCATCAAAGCCTACGTCAACACTGGTAACGGATGTACAACCATTTGCATCACGCACAGTAACATCATAAGTCCTTTCTGTTGCTACCGAGAAAATATTCTCTTCCTGATAAGTGCTTCCTCCATCGATACTGTATTGGTAAGGAGGAGTACCGCCTGCACCAGCAGCTTCAAGGCTACCGTTCATGATTTCTCCGTTACAGGTTGTTATATTATATTGCTTGCTCGAGGTAGAAGTCAGTAATGTCGGTTCACTGATAGAAAACTTTGACACATCAAAACATCCGTCAGCATTTGTTGATCTCACTTCATAATTTCCGATATCAATATTGGTGAATACATGTGTATCATTCGTTTTAACAATTGAATTAATCACACTGCCGTTTTGAATCAGTTCAAATGTATAAGAACTTGAATCTTCATTCACCTTAATTTCAACGTTACCATTGCTGTCTTTACATAAGGCATCAGAAGGAGTAACAGTGACATCAAGCCCTAAAACATTGACGACCCTGATCGTTTCAGTACAACCTGTTCTTCTTTGAGTGGCTGTATATACACCCGCACCGTTTACAGTAACATCTTTAGCGTTACCAATCACGTTTCCGTTTTCATCTGTCCAGATATAAGTATCATATCCCTCATCTCCTGAGAAAGTTAAGCTGTTGTTACAGAAAAATAATTCACTGTCAAATGAACAGGAACTTGTATCTACAAAAAGATCCATAGATCCCACACTACCCAGACCACAACCATTGATTCCATTCAACCCTGGCTGGCCGGATACGTTCTGACCTGAGGTCTCTCCGTCATAATAAGAGCTGATATTGTTTTCTAATAAATTAGTACAAGCATCTGAATAATCAAAACACTCATTCGACGCTGTCACCTGATATCGTATGCTGTGTCTTGATGAAAGTGATTTTCTTTCTACCAACGCATTGTCTATGTCAAATCTCAATTCCCTTGAAGCCTGATTAAAAGTATAACTAACACCAGCCGGTAACACAATAGAGCTTTCATCTAATGTTACGTTTATCGGTAAACTATTTAGAATATAAGTGTTCTGTGCATTGTCAGTTCCTATATTTTGAAAATCGATATTATACCACACCGTAGACCCCAGAGGTACTGGAGATTGATGCGTTATCGTATTATTTGAAGTGTCTTCCACACTGGTAATTACCTGAAGATTTGGCTCGATTATATTTATTGAAAAAGTATTTAAAAAAGTTAAAATCCAATCATTTCCGTCACTGTCGACTCTGACAGTTGCGCCGGTTTCATTATTCCCAATAAGACTATTACCTGGATTTAGATCTGAAAGATTCAATAATTTCTGATCCCATCCAAGGGTATTTGTGCTGTTCAGATTTCGATCGGTAACCTGAGCCCCATCCTTTGTGATCTTACTGTTGAAAAAATTATCTACGTCATTTTCATTATCATACAACGCTGTAAATCCTGAATTACCGTCAGCTTTAAATAGTAGTTGATCTCCAGTCCATCCCAGATCACCTTCTAATGCGGCTACCCCCACTCTTCCTTCAACAGGACCTGAAGGAGGTGTTGTAAATCCTGAATAGGAAAAATCTACGATATCATTTGGTGAATCACTTACTGAAGAAAAGCCATCAAATGTTGAAATATACTTTCTTGATTCTGTTGGATCTTCATATACTATAACCAATGACCAACCTGCAGATAAATTAAACCCTTGAGTTGAACTCACATTTGCAACAAAGTATTCTCCTGAAGGATTGGTAAGATCAATCAATAAACTTGTAACATCTTTATAATAAATCCTATCTAAAACAACATCAGCTTCAAGATCTTGGTAAGCTCCACCCGGAACCTTAAATTTTACCTCTGATGGAGATGGAGAATCTGGTGCAAAATATGCGCCCCAATACAAGCCTGCGTATACAACTCTGTTACAGCTACTTGTCGTAAATGTTGCACTACTTGAATTGAAAGTTGAAGCATCATTATCGATATCAATGAATACCATGTCGATATAATTATTTTGAGTATCTCCATTATACGGTGTGTCTGCCGACTCACCTAATATCGAATTTCCGATGATAGTCAAATCACCGTTAATCCCCTGTGTTTCATACCTTTTAGCAAATGGTATTGTGGTTTGTGCATAACCTGAAAAAGAGGTCAATAGTAGAACAAAAAATAAAAGCCTAAGCATTCTGGTTTGATA
>CAJQNF010000020.1 GCA_905479625.1 uncultured Flavobacteriaceae bacterium
TAATTAAATAAAAGACATGAAAATAACATCTATAGTATCACTAATCATAATTATTTCATTCTTCAGTTGTAATAAAACAACGACAATAGAAGGTTTGTGGGTTGTTAAATCAGTAGTTGTTGGAGATGAAGAAATGACTCCAAATGCAAGATGGACTCGCTTTAATTCTGATTTAACACAAGAATCAGGCAACGGAAGGTTTCAACATTCATATGGGACTTGGAAATTGAATCAAAATTCTAATGAATTATTCATAGAAAATACAAACGGATTAGATGATATAAATGAGCCCTTTGTGATATCAATTAATGAAAATGAAATGATTTGGGAAAGAACTGAAGAAGGTCAAATCATTAAAGTTATTCTAGAACGATCATCTCAACTACCAGAAACATATGGTGATAAAATACTTGGACTATGGAAATTAGAAAAAGCAATAGGTAATGGCAGTTATTTTAAGGAATCGGACAAAAGAGAAATTAACGATTATATATTTTTTAGATGGGATAAGCGATTTGTTATAGAATCTGAAAAAGATAGAGTAAATGGTGTTTATAATGTCCATGGACATAAACCCGAAGTTGAATTAATACCATATGGAGGTCAAGTAAAAAGAGATTTTTGGAGAATTCAGTTCGAAGAAAATCAAATAACTTTAAAGCTTTTGAATTCTGACACGATAGTAACAAGACAGTTTAGAAGAATTCATAAGTTCCCCGAATAGTAAAAACTACCTACAACAATGTATACGAAATCATAGCTCCCATTCGGTCACTGCGTTTCATATACCAACCGTTGTAAACAATTAAATGAAAATCCAATCTATGAATAAAAATATATTTCTATTACTTATCGTTTTAGCAGTCTTAATTTCTTGTAATAAGAAAGAATCATCAGAATTTTATATTATCAAAGGAGAAATTGAAAACTTTGAGGGTGACATATTTTTATCTCCGGGAATAGATACACTCTATTATTCAAATAATTTCAGAGAAGATACTGCTACAGTAGTGGACGGAAAGTTTAAATTTAAATTGAGCACAAAAATTGAAACGCCTCTACCATTTGCAATAAGATCTTCTAACTCGATATTTACAATGTTTTTTCTACTCGAACCCCAAAATCAAGAATTAATTTTGGACAGTATAGATTTTGGAAAATATCCAACCATAGTAGGCGAATATCAATTATTATATGATGAACAGGATTTATTAATTGAGCGTATGAGATCTTCAAAAGAAAAACTGGCATCTTCAATGAATGAAATCTATAGCTCAAATTATTCTAACGATTCAATTCTGAAACTTGTAGATATTGCCAAAAATAAATTCAAAAAAAGCTCATTATTTAGCATATCCGAATTTTCAAAGGACTATCCTGACTCATATGTTTCTTTCTGGTATCTTGCACTGAGTCAAATGATATATGGGTATGATATCGAAATCGAAAATGCCTATAATAATCTGTCACAAAAAATTAAAAATTCAGATGTCGCAAAACTATTTGAGCAGAAATTGTTGATGTCAAAAGTTTCTCAAACTGGAAGTACTTTTCCTGCCAATTGAGACATGTTGAGAATTCATCGATAAACTGTTTACAACAACGTTTATAACCTGCCTGCCGACAGGCAGGTTAATCTATGTTCAGAGCTATCCTAAAGTTAGAGCAAGTCAAAGAGTAGGAGTAAGAAGAGAAAGTAAAAGTAAGTTTAACCACATAACTCCGGTTTCTACTTTAAATTTAATAATGAAGAAGTAATAATCGACATTAAAAACTTTAAAACTACTTTTATTGAATTTAAAGAGATTATTGAAACTTATAGAATTCGACATAATAAAACTGTAGCTAACTATCCATAAGCTGTATTTTGGGTTTTATTCTTTGCATTTAGTTATGTACTTTTAACGAAGTCTGGCACTGGATGATAGCTCGCTGACTTTTTTACCCAAAATCCAGCTTATACAAAACTGTTAACTGCAAGCTGAAAAAACACCTGTGACAATTATTAAATTATCGCATCTGTAAAATGAACACTATAACTAAAAAAATGCGACTAACAATTTTAGCAACTATATTGCTTTTCCAGGTATGGACTTTGAAAGGACAGACTTCATTAAAAAAAATAAACCTAAATAGCGGAAAATACACAGTTGGTTTTAGGCATTACACAGTAATCGATAGTACCAGAACTTACCGTATCCATAATGAATTTAACAATCAGGTTATCAACAGATCTATTCCAATTAGTATTTGGTATCCCGCAACAATTGAAAAAAATAATTCCAAGCAGTTTGCTGTTTTAGATTATTTAGAGATTTTAAAAGAAGAAGAAGAATGGGGAAACTTACCAAACGAGTTTTTACTAGATTGGTTTCCTTACCTATGGAATACACCTGAAAACAAGGCACATCTTTCTGAAAAAGTAGGTGCCTTTTCAAATTCAACTTTTTTAGACGGAAAATATCCAGTTATAGTTTACGCACCAAGTTACCAAGCCTCATCGATTGAAAACTTTGCACTATTCGAATATTTAGCTAGCTATGGTTTTGTCGTAATATCCAGTCCTTCTAGAGGGACAGACACAAGATTGCTGGAAGGAGGAACCACAAAAGATATGGAAACACAATCTAGAGATATAGAATTTCTTTTGAAAGAAATTAATTTATACGAAAATATAGACCTTGATAGAATAGCACTTATGGGATTTAGTTTTGGCGGACTATCCAATGCAATAACGGTTATGAAACATAAAACCATTAGTGCAATCGTGAGTTTAGATGGAACTGAAAGATACAACTACGCTGTCTTGGAAAATTCACCTTATTTCAATTTAGATAAGTTCACTATTCCATATATCCATTTTGCTCAAAAAGAAATACCAGAAGAAGTTTTGACTAGCGATATAATTCCTATCGAGTTGAATTATAAATTTCGATTATATGACTCTTTGAAATATAGTAATGCTTACAGTTATAGATTTCACGACCTAACTCATTCCTATTTTAGTTCATTCGGTGTTTTATTTGCCAACAGAGATAAGAGACAAGACAAAAGTGATGATAAAATTATGGCTTCCTATAAAATACTTTCTTACCATACTTTACAGTTTTTAAATGCGACTTTGCAAAATGACAAGAATGCAAAAGAATTTATAGAAAATAGCCCTGATAAAAATGGCTTTTCTAATACTTTGATTTCAAAAAAGATGAAACATGCAATTACGGAGGAATTCAATTATAAAGATTTTAATGACTTGGCACTCAATCAAGGTTACCAAGATTTAATTCCGTTGTATAAAAGAACAATTGCCAAACATCCAGGGCTGGAGCTTCAAGAAGGTATGCTGAACACATTAGGTTTGCGATTGTCATTTAATTCCAAAAAAATAGAACAAGGTGTTAACGTCTTATTGTTAGCATTAGATATATATCCGAAATCAGCAAATTTATATGATAGTTTAGCTGAAGCTTATTTATACAATAGGGATTTTCAAAATGCTATTTCTAATTACAAAAAGTCGTTGGAATTAAATCCTGAAAACCAAAACGCAATTGACAGATTGAAACAATTTAAGGAATAAAGCCAGCAGGTAACAATCGATAAAATAATAGCGGTTTAATCGCTAAAACCAAAGTAAGTAAGTTTAAATAAAGTCTATGCTTAATCGAAAAGTAAGTGTGTAAAATTCGCTACTATTTTTATACTAGACCTTTGTACGCAAGCCAAGAACTCCAAATGACAAGAGAAAATATTAATCTAAAAAGTTTAAAATGAGAAATTCAATTTTTGCCCTATTTATTTTAGCACCTCTATATTTTTTCGCCCAAAGTTCTAATTATCCCGTTTCCTCCTATCTTTCTGAGGGTACAAAGGCACCAAATACGCATTACATAGGGGAAGCATGGTTGAATGCCATCATTCATGATGATGCCGAATTGGGCTATAACATTACAAAAGCAACCTTCAGAGCCAACTCCACCTTGGACTGGCATAAACATTCCTCCGTACAGGTTTTAATCATTGTCGATGGTCAAGCCTATTATCAAGAAAGAGGGAAAGACCCCGTTGTACTGAAAACAGGAGATGTGATTAAATGCCCGAAGGACATCGAGCATTGGCACACTTCAACCAAGGAAAGCAATGTTACGTATTTGGCCTTATACGGCGGAGAAAAGCCTACTCAATGGACAGAGGTTCTAACACAAGAATATTATGATAGCGTAGCTGAGAATCTAAAAGGCAATTGGTAGGAGAGCTACTGCTCATACCCCTAACGTTGGCAATGATTAAAAACAACAATCAAATAAACATGAAAGACAACCTTCTAATCTTCATCGGTTTTATTCAAATAGTATTTGCAACAATTCCGCTAGGGGCTCAACCGATAGAAAACAACAAAACCCTTAACACTAAAATTGACACTTATTTAAATGCTAGTATGAAGAATGGGTTTTCAGGTTCTGTTTTAGTTGCAATAAAAGATGAAATTATTTTATCCAAAGGATACGGATGGTCTGATCGAAATAAAAAGATTCCAAACTCTTCCTCCTCAATTTTTAATATTGGTTCAGTAACGAAACAATTTACTGCTTCAGCAATTTTAAAACTTGCTGAAACAGGGAAAATTAACACATCAGACAAAATAAGTCAGTTTTATGATGAAACGCCTGATGACAAAAAGAATATAACAATTCATCAGTTATTGACACATACATCTGGTATTTCAAAAAGAACAGGTGGTTTTAGATATGATGAGGCTAGTAAGGAAAAATTCTTAGATGAATTTTTTAATTCTAAATTGCAATCGGTACCTGGCACAAAACATGAGTATGCCAATGCAAATTATATTATGCTCGCAGCCATTTTGGAATTAGTTTCAAAACAAGATTACGGCACATTTCTACATGAATATTTATGGATGCCCTCAGATATGTTGAATACAGGGTATATAGGCATAACCTTTAATAGTGAACGATTAGCTCACGGCTATTACTTTAATATCACAGATGGAAAATGGGTGGATTGGGGTACCACTCAAGAACATCTTCCATATAATAATAAGCACTGGTACAGTATAGGTAAGGGTGACATCCACTCATCTGTGGAAGATCTTTATAAATGGCACCTTACTTTAAACAACAATAGAGTTTTATCATCTAAGACAAGAGAATTACAAGAAACGCCTCATGTGGCCGAAAATGATAGAGCGACATCACATTATGGATATGGATGGGCTGTGTTCAATAGTGATATGAATTCTAAAGTTGTAACGCACAACGGAAGTAATGGGATATATTTTGCTGATTTTATCAGGTTCATTGATGAAGACGTAGTCATCATATATCTGACAAATACCATTTTGGGAAATGATTTAGAAAACGTAGGATGGGAAATCAGTAAAATGATTTTCAATACCGAATATGAGGCACATCCAGTATCAAAAAATATGTATGAACTTGTATTTGAATTTATAAATACAAATGAAATAGGAAATGTACAAATGTTACCTTCGTATTTGACGAATGAGTTAGGAAAAGACTTTGATGACCATTCAGTTTTGAACGGGTACGGATATCGCATTTTGGAAAAAGAAAATGAACCAGGTTGGGCAATGGAACTATTTAAACTCAATGTTCAATTATTCCCGGAAGATGGTAATTTGTGGGATTCACTAGGTGAGGCATATTTGAAGTATGGAGAAAAAGAACAAGCTATTCGGAGTTATGTAAAAGCTGTAGAATTAGGAAATAAAGGGTCAAAGAAAATACTACTGGAATTAAATAAGAACTAGAATAGCAACTATTGACAACACATTAATTAAAGAACGCCTGAACAAGCTGAAAAAAGGCAATAAAGAGAAGTAAGCACATTGAAAATATATTTTAACATGAAAAGTCAAATTATTATATTTTTTGCGATAGTAATGCTTGGTGCTTGCAACAGTCCAACGAAATCTGGTATCACGCAACAACCTACTTTAGCTGATTATCAAGTTGGTGAAAAATGGGTCTGGAAATATAAAGGGGTAACGACAGAAGGAGAAGTACGCTCGGATGGAAAAGATACAAGAGAAATAGTCAGGATTGACGGAGTTTTAGGCATGACAATCGGTAAGGACACGGTTCCCGTTTCTGACATTGTTAAACCAGAAGAAAGCGAAACACCTAAGTACAACTGGCCTCTGGAAGTGGGTAAAAAGTGGAAATATGAAAACAATTGGACAAGTCAAGATGGAACAACTGGAAACCAAAGTCAGGATGCCGAAGTAATGTCATACCAAGAAGAGACAGTAGAAGCAGGGACATTTATGGCTTACAAAATTAAATACACTGGTATATTAAGTAATTCGAGAGGATATAGTGCAAATGAAGAGGAGATTTGGTTGTATGCTCCGGCATTAAAAAACTTCATTATGCTAACTCAGACTCAAGGTGATTTTGTGTATGTAGAGGAATTAATCGAATATTCAAAACCAGAATAAATCGAATTGGGCAAAAAAATAAAATACGAAATGCCAACAATAGCTGTATTTAATAAGGGTTTTGGTGCTTAACCCAAAGTTCAGTTCTCTGAATTTCCTTACTATCGTTATACGAAGACGTTGCCATTCAATAATTATCAACTTTACTGAAACTTGGGGAAGTTGGCCTTTGCATGATATGGTTGATTTACTTTCTACAGATTGAGTAGCTAACTGGCGAACAAAGCTTAAGGATTAGATGCTTAGGGACCTTAATTAGAGAGTGAAAAACTATACATTACAAGGTTTAAAGTGCAGAATCGCCTTCGGGATGCTAAGAAACCATAGACTGAACTGTTTGCCAAAACCGTGTATAATTAATTGCTCGGGAACTGAGGACTTACGAAAGTTCCTGCGAAATATTTTATATATGATTTATTTGCTAATTTAGGTGCTTCACTACACAACTAACCATACACGAGCACGTTGTTGCACATTACATCTAAATATTTTTGATTAAAAGTAAAACTCATACCACGAAAACTAACAGGAATTTAATTCTCAACCCCAACTAGAATATGAACACTACTGAAGATTTTAAACAATTTAAAAACCTTGAAGAAGAACAATTACCAGTTGCCAAACATAAGTTACACGATTGGACCCATTTTGCGGGACTTTACGCTGCCGAGCATGTAGCGGCGACTGAGTTTGTCATCGGAGCGACTTTTGTAGCCTTAGGAGCCAAAACGATGGATATCATCCTTGGCCTTTTGATTGGTAATATACTAGCCGTACTGAGTTGGCGGTTCATCACTTCTCCAATTGCCGTTGAAACTCGATTGAGCCTCTATACCTATCTGAATAAAATTGCTGGGGATTCAATGACCAAGTTATACAATTGGGCCAATGTGGTCATCTTTTCGGTGATTTCAGCGGCGATGATTACGGTATCGTCTACTGCGGTGCGTTTTGCTTTTGGTATTCCAGCCCAACTCAATTGGTATCCTACGAATGCTTGGTTCATTTTGATTGTTTTGGCTGTGGGCATCTTTGTGGTATCGATAGCACTCTATGGTTTTAATGCGGTTTCTGAATTTTCAGGTATTTGTGCACCTTGGCTCTTTGTGATGTTTACGAGTGGTGCAATGGTGCTCCTTCCGGCTCTGTCTTTAGACGTATTGGGTAAAACCTTACCAGCAGGATGGACTGATTTTATGAGCCTGGGCGACCAGTCCATCTGGACGGGAATCAACAGCGATGGAGATCCGGGCATCGGATTAGTAGAAGTTATAGGCTTTGGCTGGGCCGCCAATACGATAACCCATTTCGGATTAATTGATATGGCCCTCTTGCGTTTTGCAAAAAAGAAATCATATGGATATGCCACAAGTACGGGTATGATGTTCGGTCATTATGTGGCATGGATTGCCGCGGGGATAATGGGAGCCGGTGCCGCCGTCATCTTAGGAAAATCTATCGTAGAACTTGATCCGGGTGACGTGGCTTACTATGCCCTGGGCTGGTCTGGATTTGTTATCGTAATTGTTGCTGGTTGGACGACGGCAATAACCAACCTTTATAGAGCTGGTTTAGCAGCACAGGCCATCTTTTTCAACCATTCTCGAAAGAAAACAACTATTATAGTGGGTCTGGTCACCATGTCCATTGCCTGTTTTCCTTTTGTGTTTTCGCAGATACTTCCGTTACTTACCTATGCAGGTCTATTGGTAGTTCCTGTGGGGGCAATTGTTTTTGCAGAACATCAGATTTTCCCAAGAATTGGTTTCACGCGCTATTGGTCCTCGTACCGCAATCTGACCTTTAGTATGCCAGCCGTTGCCTCTTGGGCTTTAGGTTTGATCTTTGGTTTTGGCTTGAATGCATTAGATGTGATTTCCTTCTATTATCTGTTTATCCCTACTTGGTTTTTCACCATCTTAGTGTATACACTACTTGCTTCTCGTTATGGCGCGAAGCAAAATTACCCTGAAGAAGAGCAGGAGGAAGAAGTGCGGAAGGAGGCGATTGAACGCTTTCAACAGCAGCAAGCAAAAGAGGAGCCAGTTATTTTAAAAGATGTTTCTTTTTTCTCCAAAGGATTAAAAATTATCGCGATTTCCGCTTTGGTTGCTACCTTGGTTTTAGCTTGTAACGTCTTGTTCGGTAGTGCTACGGAAGTAAATTATATCGAAAATCGGGAACTCTTTTATACCTACGCCTTCATTTGTACTTTGATTTATTTTACACTTGCCTATTGGGCGCTACTTCGCGGAAAACCAAAAAAAGCAACACACTAATGAAAACACCAATACATCTCCAACAGCAAAATTTAGAAGAAGTGGGAAGCCTTATGCCCGTGCCAACCTATACCCGTAAGGACAATAAAACTGGAATCGTACATGTAGGCGTTGGCGGCTTTCATCGTGCCCACCAAGCCTACTATCTGCACCAACTTAGCCAGTTAGGTCAAGCTTCAGCCTGGAATATCTGCGGCATAGGCATACGCGAAGGTGACCAAAAATTACATGACATCTTCAAAGAGCAAGACAACCTTTACACCTTGCTGATAAAACACCCAGACGGAAAAATAGAGCCTCAAGTTATAGGGTCAATTGTAGATTTTGAAATGGGTTTTGCTGACCCGGAACCTGTAATCGGCCGCATGGCAAATGCCGATACCAGAATTGTGTCCTTAACCATTACTGAGGGTGGGTATAATTTTAATCCTACAACAGGAGATTTCGATTTTGATAATCTTGATATACAACATGAACTGCGACACCCCAATGACCCGAAAACCGTATATGGTTTTTTAACAGCAGCTCTAAAAAGACGGCGCGAGAATGGGTTACCAGCCTTTACCATTTTATCATGTGATAATATCGAGCATAATGGCGATATGTTGCGAAAGATGCTGCTATCCTTCGCGGAAGCTCAAGATGCGAGGTTAGCGGATTGGATTGGCAAGGAAGTCAGCTTCCCTAATTGTATGGTAGACCGTATTACACCTGTGACTGCAAATGCAGATATTGAAACCCTGGCACAAAACTATGGCGTAGATGATGCCTGGCCTGTTACCTGTGAACCGTTTATACAATGGGTCATTGAAGATAATTTTGCAAATGGAAGACCTGAGCTTGAAAAAGTAGGGGTTCAATTTGTACCAGATGTAGCCCCATATGAAAAAATGAAACTCCGTTTATTGAATGCAGGTCATTCTGTCTTAGGTCTTTTAGGAACCATTCACGGACATCCAACGATCAATGCCTGTATGGAAGACGAAACTTTCGTTATCTATTTACGCGCCTTTTTGGATGACGAAGCCACGCCAGTTTTAGGCAACATTGAAGGGATTGACCTAGAGGATTACAAAGACATTTTGTTAAAGCGTTTTGCCAATCCAAATATCAAAGACAGTGTCAGCCGTATTTGCTCAGAAAGCTCCGCCAAATTGCCCAAATTTTTAATTCCTACCATACAAGAGAATTTAGAGACTGGAGGAAGCATCAAATTTGCAACCTTGATCCTTGCTGCATGGTGTTATTATAGTGATAAAGGAATAGATAGACATGGGCAACCCATTGAGATTATAGATGCCATGAGCTCCAGTCTTCATAAAGCAGCCGAACAAACTAAAACAGACCCATTAGCCTTTATCCGACAAGAATCTCTGTTTGGAAATCTGATTAATAATGAGAGATTTACAAAGTTGTACACGGAGGAAGTTCAGAAAATCTATGAGGATGCCAATATCAAAGAATATATGAAGCATATGATTTAAAATCTATTTTTTTATGACAGACACAAACTACAATGACTAGATCACTTTTCATAGACTGCGGTTTCCGGAGCCGGTATCGTCTATGGAGCGAGCCTTTCCGCCAGTTGTCTTACCCGACTGCTGGTTGTTCGGACCGCATTACGACGTTGGGCAATAGACTTGAAAAATTGTCTGGAGATTTAAAAGATTTTTACAGTATTCGAATTAATAAACAGTGGAGAATAATTTTCAATAGGAATAATGACAATGCTAATGAAGTAATAATAACTGATTATCATTAAACAATAGAATTATGGAAAAATTATCGAATATGCACCCAGGGGAAGTTTTATTGCATGAGTTTCTGAAACCATTAGAAATATCAGCATACCGACTTTCTAAAGATTTATTAATTCCACAGACTAGAATCTCCCAAATTATTAAGGGGAAAAGACGAGTTACGGCAGATACGGCATTAAGATTGAGTAAGTATTTTGGGAATTCAACTAAATTCTGGCTGGGAATGCAAGATGACTATGACCTAGAGGAAGAAAAGCATTATAAAGAAGCAGAGCTCAATGAAATCAACCATTTTGATAAAAACAACGTTGCCTAACAACGTGTATAACCTGCCTGACGGCAGTCAGGTTAATTGTGGTTCAGAGCTATCCTAAAGTTAGAGCAAGTCAAAGAATAAGAATGAGATGAGAAAGTAAAAGTAAGTTTAACCACAACTAATTATGCAGAAACCGTTGTATGTAATCCAACAAAAGGCTGTAACCTATTATTGATAATTATAGTCTAATAGGGAAACTTAAAAATGAGAATAATAAAGAAATTATTGAAATGGATAGGTATACTAACAGGTGTTTTGCTATTAATATTTATTGTGCTATTAGTCGTTCCTGAAAAAGAAACAATTAAACCAATACAACCCAGAGAAAGGACGGAATATTGGGAAATGAACGAAGGTTTTAGAATAGCATTTACTCATTTAGAAGGAATTGATAGCCTTGATAAAACTCCTGTAATCTTTTTACATGGAGGACCAGGTGGATATATTCATTCAAGTATAATTGAAACTTTGGGAAGTCTTACTAGCAAAGGTCATGATGTTTATTTGTATGATCAAAGAGGTTCAGGACTATCCGACAGATTCGATAAGTATTCTGATGTAACATTTGAAAAACATTTACTTGATCTACATGAAATAATTACTCAGAAGATTAAAGCACCTAAAACGATATTGATTGGTCAATCCTTTGGATGTATTATCATTTCTCATTTCTCTGCGCGCTATCCTCATAATGTTGAAAAAATAGTGTTTGGATCTCCCGGTGTATTTAAACCAGAACGAGAAGAGAATGGCATTTATATTGATTTAGATTCAGTGTATCCTACTCCAGATTCATTGAAGTTCATTGAACCATATAATTATACTAAGGATGTTAATTCTGTGGCAAGGAAACCAAAAATGATGGCGGCAGTCATTGGGGCTCATTTCTTTGATAAAAAACTTATTTCAGACAAACAAATGGACCGAATGCTTAACTCTTTAGTTACCAATGTTGTAAAAGGAGTAGTGTGTGATCCTAAAAATGCCTTACCAGAAGAAGGTGGTGCAGGGCTATACGCTTACATTGGAACAAATAGTACAGACTATCCAAAAATTAGAAATCAAATTAAAGATGTTCAAGCTCCAGTATTGGTATTACAAGGACAATGTGATTTTATTCCTTATGCCGCCAGTTATGAGTATATTGACTTATATCCAAACTCTCAGTATAAACTTATTGAAAATGCAGGACATGAAATATGGTGGGAGCAAGAAGAAGAATATATTAATGAAATAATAGAATTCATAGAAGAATGAAAACTACACACAACGATATATAAGCGTAATTAAAACGGCCGCTTATACTAACCGTTGTGTGCAAATTAAGCAATCCTTGAACACAAAATGATTTTACCGAAAAACAACTACCTAAAAGCAAGAGATTTTATATTAACAAATGCAAGAATGATTGAAAGGCGTTTGTTTGAATTTCATTTTGCAAATGGAGATAAAAAAGGTGTTTTTCACGCTGTATACGCTTATCGTAATCCAGATGGCGGATTTGGACACGGAATGGAACCAGATACTGCATCACCAGAAAGTCAACCTCTTTTTAGCATTATGGCACTTGAAACGCTTGACGAAGTTGGTTATCTAACCAAAGAAATCATTCTAAATGACTTTATGCCTTATTTTGAAAGCATAACAACAGAAGAAGGTGGAATTCCATGGATGTTTAAACCCAAAAGCAATTATCCTTGTGAAGAACATTTTAAAACAGTTAAAGAGTGGGGTGCTTTAAGCACTACTGCACCACTACTTGGAATTTTGGAAAAATATAAGATTGTTATTCCTTGGATGAAAAAAGCGGAACAGTTTGTTTGGAGTGAATTTGAGAGAATAAAAGATAAACACGTTTTCTGTTATTTATGTGTACCAAGATGGCTCACGTTTTTAAAACATACAAAAAGTCAAGATGAGGCGATTAAAATAATCAACGACATAAAAAACTGGATATCGAATAACGGAGTAATTTGCGTAGATAAATCTGATGAAGGTTGGGGACTTTACGGAAAACCAAATAGTTTAAACTATGCAACATCTTCGGAAAGCATTTTATACTCATTATTTACCAAAGAGACCATTGAATCTGACATAAAAGAATTAATCAACAGACAGAAAGAAGATGGGCGATGGGATACCTGGTATGGAATCAGTGAAGGAACAAAATTAGAGTGGGCTGGTATACAAACATTGTGGGTGTTGAAGGTGCTAAAAAACTATGGTAGAATTGAAAAATAAAAACTACACACAATAATGTATAGCCGCAATTTACTCACTAATGAAGATATTTTTAAGGAGTTCATCTGTCGTTGCGCTCTAGTCGGCGGATTCGACTGCGTCCGAATCCACTATGGATTTCTAATGTCAGTGCCAAACCGAAAAACAGTAACTTTAATCCCGTAACTGACGGTTATACTAAAGCGTTAGCACCAATCAATTCAAAATTAAATAAAAATGAAAGTTACAGCCGAAAAAAATGAAAAGGTTGCCAATATGATATTTGCAACCATTTATCCACTTTACCTAAATAGATTGGAGAAAAATGGTAGAACAGTAGAAGAACTCAACCAAGTGATTAAATGGTTTACTGGTTTTGATCAAGATGCTTTACAAGCACTTATAGATGAAAAAGCAACTTTCAGAATATTTTTTCAAAAAGCTAAAATAAATCCAAACGCACACTTGATTAAAGGAGTCGTTTGTGGTTATCGAATTGAAGAAATAGAGGATGAATACGAACTCTATAAACAATGCAGACAAATGGAAAAGCTGATTGATGAATTGGCAAGAGGTCGTAAAATGAATAAAATTTTACGAGAAGAAAAGAAATAAACTGCATTAAAACGAAGTTTATACGCATCGCAGGGCATTTTTAAGAAATATATATGAAAATATTTAAATATCAGGTTTGGCATTTTCTGATCCTATTGATTTTGTTAATAGGCGTATATTTTTATGTTAGTATAGACAATGCGATTCTCAAAGGAGAGTTGTTAGGAATAAGTACATCGATCTGGTTTTGGTTAGCAATATTATCACCAATTGTTCACCAGATATATGTAGTTGTATGTTGGCGTTTGGAATTACATTATGGTAGTATGTCAAAAATATTTGGGCCTAATGGATTTAACGTATTCAAATTAGGTTTTGGAATTCTCATTTTTTCAAGGCTATTGACTATTGTATTATTAGCCATTTCAAATTCATACACCTTGAAAATAAATACCT
>CAJQNF010000021.1 GCA_905479625.1 uncultured Flavobacteriaceae bacterium
GGAGATTGATAAAGTGCAATAATAGCGCACGTTTCTCCATTACTTCTGGGAATCATACTGTAGGTTTCTACTCCTAAATTAACGGAGGCTATATCTCCAATTTTCACTTGTGACCCATCTCGATTTGTCCTTATAACAATAGCCTCGAACTCTTCAGGCGAATTAAATCTTTCAGGTAATCTAACGGTATAGGTAAATTCTGTGCCAGGAGGTGCGGGTTCAGCACCAAATTTTCCACCAGGAACAATTACGTTTTGCTCGTTAATGGCATCCATAATTTCAGGAACTGTTATCCCCATTTGAGCTAAACGATCCGGCTTTACCCATATACGCATTGAATAATTGGCAGCACCCATCACGTCAACTCTGCCTATTCCTTTAACCCTTGCCAGCTGATCTTTAATATTGATTAATGCGTAATTCCCAAGAAAATCCTGATCATAACGACCATCAGAAGTAAGCGTTAAAGCCAACATCATATTGGGTAAAGACTTCTTTGTGGTAACTCCATATTTAGTAACAGAAGAAGGTAATTTCGCTGAGGCAGCTGAAACCCTGTTTTGAGACAAAACGGTATTCATATCAGGATCGGTCCCAACATCAAATGAAACCTGAACAACCATAGTACCATCATTGGCATTGGTAGATTTCATATAAATCATATTATCAACACCATTCACTTCCTGCTCAATAGGCGTTGCTACGGATTCTTCAACACTAATCGCATTAGCCCCCGTATACGTCCCTCGAACCTCAACCATTGGAGGCGTTAAATTTGGATACTGTTCAACTGCAAGACCTATCAAAGAAACTGACCCAACAATAACAATAACAATCGCAATTACCATAGCCACAATAGGACGATGTACAAAGAAATTTCCTTTATTATCTGCCATAATTCTTAAGATTGAGGCGTTTGTTGACTCACAAAATCTGTAACCTGAGGAACAATTTCCATTCCGGACCTGGCTCTTTGAATTCCTTCCAAAATTATCCTATCGCCATTTTGCAATCCTTCTTTGATGATATAGTACTCACCAATCCTGTCGGTTACATCAACGCTTTTACTTTCTAAAACATTCTCATTATTTACAAAGATCACTGAAAATTGACCTTGAAGTTCCTTGGCACATTTTTGAGGAATCAAAATAGCATCTTTTGCCACTCTAACTCTAATTTTTACTCTAGCAAATTGGCCGGGACGAATAAGACGTTCAGGGTTAGGAAATGTTGCCTGAACTAAAATTGACCCTGTTTCTGAATCAATATTTCGATCAATAAAATCGATTTTACCTTTTTGGTCATATAAACTGCCATCAGCCAAAATTAATTCTGTTTCAACCTTCTCATCTTCAGTTCTTTCAATTTTTTTATTGGTCTCCCCTATATATGATCTTGCCAACTTTAAATAATCCTGCTCTGTCAAAAAGAATTGAACTCTTATAGATCTTAGCTGTGATACCGTATTCAAAATTACCGGGTTTGGCTCTTTCCCGACAAACTCTCCTTCCCTTGCCAGTGTTTTTCCAATAATTCCTTCTATAGGTGCATACATTTTTGCATATCCCAAATTTAATTCGGCTATTTTCAAATTGGCCTTGGCCGCCTCAAGACTCGAAATCGATGCATCTCTTTTAGAAGTGGACATGTCCAGTTCCTGTTCGCTCACTGCCGACATTGCAGCCAGGGGTTCTATTCTTTTCAAATCACTTTCGGCCTGAGCTAAAGCAGTTTGGGCCTGGGCAACCATACTTGTTTGTGCGGCAACTTCCTGCATTAATGGATCAGGATCAATAGAATAAAGGAGCTGTCCTTGGTTTACTCTCTCTCCTTCTTCAAAATGAATCCCTTCCAAAAAACCGACTACACGAGCTCTTATTGGAATATCTTTTTCTCCATAAATTTGTCCTACAAATTCTTGGTAAATTGGCACGGACTTGGTCTTTATCTCATAGACTTCAAAAGGTTGAGGAGGCATGACAGCAGGCGTTTTATCCTTACAGGATAAAAGTGTCATTACAAATAATCCAATTAGTAAGTATATTTTTCTCATAGGGTTAGATTAGGTTCTTTACGAAGGTTAAAAATAAAAAATCTTTTTACAACAATCGCTATTATCCCTCTAAAACTATGGAATATCTCTAGTAATATGCAAATCTCCTCACCTTTGAAATATACTTTGCCAATCCTAAAACCTGATGACTGTAACCATATTCATTGTCATACCATACATAGATCAAGGCATTGTCACCTTCTTTGGAGACAATGGTAGCATGACTATCGAAAATTGCAGGTTCAAGCGTCCCTACGATATCTGAAGATACAAGCTCATTACTCATAGAGTATCTTATCTGTTCGACAAGATCACCTTCCAATGCGTATTTTTTCATAATGGCATTTAGATCCTCGCGGGATGTTTTACTTTGAAGATTCAAATTCAATATTGCTAGCGAACCGTTCGGAACCGGCACTCGAATAGCATTCGAAGTCAACTTACCTATTAACTCAGGTACTGCTTTTGCTACGGCTTTACCCGCTCCTGTTTCGGTGATCACCATATTCAAGGCGGCTGCTCGTCCTCTTCTATATTTATCATGCATATTGTCTACCAGATTCTGGTCATTGGTATAGGCATGTATGGTCTCAATATGTCCGTGTTTCACTCCTAAGGTGTCGTTAATTACCTTTAAGACAGGCGTAATTGCATTTGTAGTGCAAGAAGCAGCAGAGTAAATTCTGTGCTCATCCGGATCAAATTTATGCTGATTAACACCATAAACGATATTTGGAACATCGCCAGCTCCTGGTGCAGTAAGTAGTACTTTATCAGCTCCTTTTGCTTCCAAATGTCTTGATAACTCCTCTTCTGTTCTAAATGCCCCAGTATTGTCTATGATCAAGGCATCCTTGATCCCATATTTAGTATAATCCGGATCTTCAGGAGCATTTGCGGAAATCACAAAAACGGTAGTCCCATTAATGATTAGCGCCTGTTGTTCTATATCAACTTTCACCGAACCTTTGAAATAACCATGTACGGAGTCCTTTCGCAACATTGAAGCCCTTTTTTCCAAAACCTCTCGGGTTACCTGACCTCTTGTCACAATAGCTCTAAGCCTCATCTGAACCCCTTTACCGGTTCTGGACATGAGCTCTCTTGCCAATAACCTGCCGATCCTTCCAAAACCATATAATACAACGTCCTTTGGTTTTATTCCATTTCCGTATTTGGCATCTTTTAGTTTCTTCGATACAAAATCAGTAACATCTTTCTCAGCGGTTAAATGAAAAACATAGGCCAGTTTACCAATATCGATTTTTGATGGGTGTAAATCAATTTTCTGAATCTTTTTTGCAATCTGCAGCATGTGCTTCATTGAAATCGGTTTTTGAACAAATTCCTTTGAATAATCCAGTAAATTCAATATTTCACTTACATTCCTGTCAATAAGCTGATTTCTGAACAGAAATAACTCTATGTTGTTTTCATACCATAAATCACTGATTATTTTAATCAGTTCTACAGTCATCCTTCTAAGTTCTACCTCTTTGGATAATTGCTCTTCATAACTATTCATTAATTTCATATCTAAAGGCTCCTTTTTATTAAGAACGCAAAAATATGGGTTTATTATATGTGATTCATAAAAAAAACTACTCTTTGGGAGTAGTTTTTTAACATATTGTTAATTTCTTTTAAAGTCACTCATTTAAAATCAAAAAATCTTAATCTGATCTCACCCTTATATAACCCTGCTTTCCGCTTTTTGTAAGGATCTGTAACTCAAAATATTCTTTATTCTGGTATTTTTTTAACAATTGATCAACTTGCTCTGAACTATATACTTTTTGATCTTCGACAGCCAAAATAATATCTCCGTTTCCAACACCATAGGTCCTCTCGATCGCTGCATTTTTAAGGTCTACAATTTTCACTCCATGGTCAATATCAAACTTATTCGAATCACTCTTCTTTATGGGTTCCAATTCTCCGATAAAGTATTCTGAAAAATCTCTATTTTCAAATTTGTATTTACCAAACTGGTTTTTCAATTTTAAAGGCAAAGCCTTCTCAACCTCGTTTCTTAGAATTGTTACCTCCACTTCATCTCCAGGTCTCTTGGACCCCAAAAAGCCTTGGAGGTCAGAAAAATTGGCAATTTTCACATTATCCATTTTTATGATAATATCATTGACCATTAAGCCTGCTTCTTTGGCAGCTCCCTGGTCTAACACTCTTGTGATCAACACCCCTTCTGTACTCCCAATACCAAACTCATTTGCCTTTTTACTATTGAGCTCTTCATAATTTATCCCAAGATAAGCACGCTGAACATTACCAAATTCCAAAATGTCTTCAATAACCTTCTTGGCTATATTTGACGGAACTGCAAAAGAATATCCTATATATGAACCGGTTTGAGAAGAAATCGCAGTATTGATACCAATTAAATTCCCTCTGGTATTCACCAGGGCCCCGCCACTATTACCTGGATTTACAGCCGCATCAGTTTGAATAAATGATTCTATTACCTTATTATTATTCATAATATTGATATCTCTGGCTTTGGCACTTACAATTCCTGCTGTAACCGTTGAAGTTAGGTTGAATGGATTACCAACAGCCAAAACCCATTCTCCAACGTCCAAATGATCAGAATCTCCAAAAGGTAAATAAGGCAAATCTGATTTATTAATTTTTAGCAAAGCAATGTCTGTACTTTCATCAGCGCCTACGACCTCTGCCACATAAGACTCCTTGTTATTGAGGGTTACTTCCAGTTTTTTAGCACCTTTAATTACATGGTTATTAGTTATGATATAGCCATCGGAAGAGATGATCACACCTGAACCTGAACCTACCACCTGTCTCTCGGCTCCTCCAGACTGACCATAAAAGAATTCCATCAAGGAATTGGACCTGGAGTTTGTTGTACTAAGACTCTTCACATGAACCACAGCGTGGATAGATTTTTCTGCAATAATCGTGAAGTCCGTTTTTTCAGCCGCTTCAATAGCAGAAGATTCATAACTTGAAGGAATGATACTGGGTATTTGAGTTTTTCCAATATCTCCTGTGACTTCCTGATGTTCAAAAAATAAAATATATCCTCCTAAAGTAAGGACACCTCCCAAGGCGGATACAACGAGCATCTTAAAAAAGTTTTTCATAATAGCACTTTTTAGCATTTATCCCAAAAATAATAAGAAAAAAACCAAGTCAGAACTACTTTAACCTAACTTTAACAGGAAATATTTCCTGCAATAATTCCTACATTTGCAATATGAAATTAGATTTTGTTAAATATCAGGGAGCTGGAAATGACTTCGTGATCATAGATAATCGGACAAATGTTTTTCCAAAAGACGATTATGATTTGATCAGAGGCTATTGCGATCGGAAATTCGGAATCGGAGCAGATGGGCTCATGCTCATTGAAAAGGCAACTGATGCAGATTTCAATATGGTGTATTATAACGCCGACGGACGTCCCGGATCAATGTGCGGCAACGGAGGAAGATGTATTGTAGCCTATGCCAAAACCTTGGGACTTTTTGATACATCCACTTCTTTTAACGCTTTGGGCGAAAAATATGAAGCAAGCATAAACGAGGAACAAGTGAGCCTTAACATGCTGGCCGTAGAGCACATCGAAATCTACCCTGGTCACGTTTTTCTGGACACAGGATCACCTCATCATGTCACTTTTACTGAAAATTTACCAACCTTTGATGTGGTAGGGCAAGGAAGAAAGATTCGATATGGCGCACCTTATTTTGAGACAGGCACCAATGTGAACTTTGTTGAAAAAGTCAATGAGAACACCTTTAACGTAAGAACCTATGAGCGCGGTGTTGAAGACGAGACACTGAGTTGTGGCACAGGTGTCACAGCTGTTGCCCTGGCCAGTTTTCATTTGAATAAAACGAGTGAAAAAGAGGTCAATATTGAGACACAGGGAGGAAAATTAAAAATTGAGTTTGAAAAAGAAAATAATACCTACAAGAATATTATTCTTACCGGACCGGCAACTTTTGTTTTTAAAGGAACTATAGAACTGTCAATATGACGCTGCTTGAAAATGATATTATAAAGCTGAGAGCTTTAGAAACAGGAGATCTGGATCTGCTGTTCTCTGTAGAAAATGATCCCCAGTTCTGGGAGGTCAGTAATACACTTGCTCCTTATTCGAGGGAACTTCTTGGCCAATACCTTAAAAATGCACATCAGGATATTTTCGAAGCGAAACAGCTACGTCTTGTGATCACTGAAAAAAAAGACATGACAGTCTTGGGCTTGCTTGATCTTTTTGATTTTAACCCACAAGATAAAAGAGCAGGAATTGGCATTTTAATTTTAAAAAAACACCAGCAAAAAGGCTATGCCCTAAAAGCACTAGAGGTTTTTATCCGTTATGCGTTCGAACACCTTGATATCCATCAGCTGTATGCGAACATCCCTGTGTCAAATGAAAAGAGTTTACATTTGTTCCATAAATTAAACTTTATCGAGGTTGGCATCCAAAAAGACTGGATTAAAGTAAAAGGAAAATTTCAGGATGTTGCCTTATTACAGATAATAAACCCAAATCATTTATGAAAAAGAAACTAGCACTTGCTCTGGCAATCATCTTTCTTATTGCGGCTATTGTGGGATATTCCTTTTATCAAAAGATCTATCGACCCAACGTCCCTGCATCAGCTTCAATTTTTATTCCAACTGATACAGATTTTGAGGGATTAATAAAGATCATAGAACCCTATGTAAAAGATATGAGCAGTTTTATATGGGTTGCTGAAAAGAAAAACTATCCGAATAAGATCAGAGCAGGTAAATTCAGGATCATAGAAGGAATGAATAACGAAACCCTTGTTGACCATTTGAGGGGTGGAAAACAGGAAACAGTAACACTCACCTTTAACAATCAAGATAGTTTTGAAAAACTGGCCGGAAGAGTGGCAAGTCAAATTGAAGCTGACTCTATTGCTTTGGTAAATATTTTTCTTGATGTTGATTTTATGACAAAAAACGGTTTTGACGGTCAGACAGCTATTGCTATGTATATTCCTAATTCTTATGATTTTTACTGGAATACAGATGCGGAAAAATTTCGTGACAAAATGTTAGCTGAGTATAAAAAATTCTGGACTAAGGAGAGAATCGATAAAGCCAAAAAACAACACTTAACGCCCTTACAGGCCGCTACCCTTGCGTCTATTGTACAAAAAGAGACGGCAGTTATCGCAGAGCGAAAAACGGTTGCCGGGCTCTACCTGAATCGTTTACACGATTTCTGGCCACTACAGGCGGACCCTACCATCATATTTGCCTTGAAACAAAAGTATGGTCAAGACAAGGAATATAAGAGAGTACTGAACAAAGACCTAAGTATTGATTCTCCTTATAACACTTACGCGAATTTTGGCCTGCCACCAGGGCCTATTGGCATGCCTGACATCTCTTCGATTGAAGCGGTTTTACAACCAGAAAAACATGACTATTATTATATGTGTGCCAGTATAGAAAAAATTGGCTTTCACAAATTCGCTAAATCCCTGAGTCAGCATAATATCAACGCAGCTGCCTATCAGAAATGGGTCAGTCAACAAGGTATAAAAAGGTGATTGGTTTAAAAAAAATATATCCCTGCTTATTGCTAGTGATTTTTCTCTTTTTTTCTGGAAAGGACTACCTGTTTGCGCAAAGTAAAACACCCTTTTTTCAACGATCCGACACGCTGAATAAAAAAAGGAGAAACGCAGTCTATATTACCGAAGCTGCATTAGCCACAGCAACACTCATAGGGCTTAACGAGGCCTGGTATGCCCAATATGAACGATCCGGATTTCACTCATTGAACGACAATGCACAATGGATGCAAATGGACAAATTTGGTCATACGTTTAGCGCATACTATATTGGTAAAATGGGAATGGATGCCCTTGCCTGGGCGGGCGAAACTAAAAAAAATCAATTGATCTATGGGGCTACTTTGGGTTTTGTTTTTTTGACAACCATTGAAGTTCTGGATGGTTTTTCTGAGGAATGGGGCTTCTCAACAGGAGATATCATGGCCAATGCTTTGGGAACTGGTTTATTGATAGGACAGGAATTACTTTGGGATGAACAACGCCTTCAAATGAAATTTTCATTTATGACCAGTGAATATGCGGCTAATAATCCTGATAAATTGGGTAGCACTCCTTTGCAACAGGTTCTAAAAGATTATAACGGCCAAACCTATTGGCTATCCGCAAATCTTTGGTCATTTCACAAAGAAAGTAAGATTCCTAAATGGCTGAACCTAGCTATAGGTTATGGCGCAAACGGCTTACCTGAAGGTAGTTACGACAATTCAACGATCCCCAGACAACCCATAGAATCCTACAGACAATTCTTTGCAAGTATTGATGTGGATCTTACAAAAATAAAAACAAACTCTGATTTTTTAAAGACAGTTTTCAACATCTTCAACTTTGTCAAAATACCAGCTCCAAGCATAGAATACAGGAGCAACGGGGAATTTAAATTTCATTTTCTATATTTCTAAGACCCTCAACTACAACGGTTTCTTAGCTTTTTTTAAGCATTTATTAAAAATGCCTTATCTTTGCCAAGCAATGTTTTTTTTAGGTACCCCCTAACTAAAAAATACAATTATGAAAAAGAACCTATTATTTATCGTGACCCTCGCGATAGCATTAACTGCGTTTACACAGGACGATTCCTTATTCTTTAAGAAATATAAAAAAGTTCGGTACAATTTACCGAAAGCCAATGCTATTGTAACAGTCAACAAAAGTGTTGAACCATTTGAGTTCTATTATACACCAACAGTTGACAACCTTTATATTGGTTTTAAAGAAGCAATCGCTTTTAAGGAGTCAAGAGGTAATTACAAAAAAGTCAATAGCCTCGGTTATCTTGGAAAGTATCAGTTCGGTGAATCTACCTTAAATCGTATCAGAATTTATGACACCCAGGACTTCTTAGATGATCCTAAACTACAAGAGGATGCCTTTTACGCACTTTGTTCCCTTAATAAATGGATTCTCATCAGAGATATAAAAAGAAGTGTTGGTAAAACGATAAATGGGATTGAAATTACTGAATCAGGTATTTTGGCAGCTGCTCATTTGGCTGGTGCCGGAAATGTAAAAAAATACCTGAGAAGTAATGGTGAAGCAAATGCACATGATGCTTATGGAACGAACGTGCAGAATTACATGAAAAGGTTTGCGGGTTATGACACCTCTTTTATCAAACCGGTCAAAAATGCAAGGCTTTAATACTTGTGGAAAATAAAAATACAAGGTCTTTTATGAAGGTCTATATTTTCCGTTTTCCAATCCTTTGCCGTTAAGGTTTTGATATACTCAGTACTTAATGTCAGGTCCGCAGCTACGCAAAGAAAAGTAGATGGGGTAAGCAAATTTTTTAACTCGTTTAAAAGGTTTTGATTTCGATAAGGTGTTTCGATAAATAACTGGGTCTGATTATTTTGTTTGGACCATTTTTCGAGCTCTTTAATCTTTTTCTTACGCTCTCCTTTATCAATTGGCAGATAGCCGTTAAAAGCAAAATTCTGTCCGTTAAGCCCTGACCCCATCATAGCAAGTATAATCGAAGAAGGTCCTACAAGAGGCACGACTGGCACATTTTTCATATGAGCCAGCATGACAATACTGGCGCCCGGATCTGCAATAGCAGGAACACCGGCGTCAGACAACAAGCCCACATTGATCCCCTGAAAACAAGGGTCGATAAACGATTTCGATTCAAAATCACTTGTATATTTATCCAATACAAATAGCCTTAATGAAGGTTGCGATTTTCTAGGAGCAATCTTTTTTATAAATCTTCTCGCAGATTTTTCGTTCTCAACAATAAAGAAATCAATGTCTTCTACTGTTTTCTTAACTGAAATGGGCAGTACCTCCAAGGGTTCATTTGCTCCTAAGGTAGTAGGAATCAGAAATAATTTACCAAAATTATTTTTCATAGCTTAAGCTTTTCGCAATATGTTCACAGGCTTCATCTAAAAGGATAAATACTTTTTCAAAACCCCTTTCTCCACCATAATAAGGATCAGGGACCTCCATTGCACGTTCTCCTTCTTTGACATTGAGAATCATTTTAACTTTGTTACGATGGGTTTCCGTTTTGGCGAGTAAAAGGACATCCGACAAATTAGACCTGTCCATCACATAGATAAAATCAAAATCCTCAAAATCATTGACTTTGAATTTTCTGCAACGCTGATCACTAATATTGATTTGGTTTTGTTTTGCAATTTCTATCGATCTGGCATCGGGAAGTTCTCCAATATGCCATCCTCCGGTTCCGGCAGAATCAACAAATATATTTGATTGATCTACTTTAGACCTAAGAATACCCTCGGCTAATGGCGACCTGCAAATATTTCCAAGACATACCATTAACACCTTAACCATAAAATAATGATTTTTTAAAATGTAAGCTTTTTTGTCAATTCATCAACATACTTCCGGAACTGCTTATCTGTTTCAGTAAGGTTATCCACAGTTTTACAAGCGTGAAGTACAGTTGCATGGTCACGACTTCCAATCTGAGAACCAATACTCGCCAAAGAAGCTTTGGTCATCCTCTTAGCAAAGTACATCGCTAGTTGCCTGGCCTGCACAATATGACGCTTTCTGGTTTTTGATTGAAGTGTTGTAACATCCATTTCAAAATACTTGGACACTACCTTTTGAATATAATCAATGGACACCTCTTTTTTCGTATTCTTAACAAACTTGTCTACAATTTGTTTGGTAAGCGATAGGGTGAATTCTTTTCTGTTAAAGGATGCTTGAGCAATTAAAGAAATCAGAACACCTTCCAACTCACGAACATTCGTTTTAATGTTCTTGGCTATATATTCAACAATTTCCTCAGGAATCTCTACACCATCCCTGAACATTTTACTTTTTAAGATACTGATCCGCGTTTCAAAATCCGGAGCTATCAGCTCGGCGGAAAGACCCCATTTGAATCTTGACAACAAACGCTGCTCAATATCCTGCATATCAACAGGAGCCTTGTCAGAAGTAAGTATTACCTGCTTTCCATTTTGGTGTAAATGATTAAAAATATGGAAGAAGACATCCTGTGTTCCTGATTTCCCCGAAAGGAATTGGACATCATCCACGATCAATACATCAATCATTTGATAAAAATGAATGAAATCATTTCTCGTATTGGCTTTTACCGAATCTATAAACTGTTGGGTGAATTTTTCTGCTGAAATATATAGCACCGTTTTTTCAGGATACCTTTCTTTAATGCGCACACCTATAGCCTGGGCTAAATGAGTCTTACCTAGACCCACTCCTCCATAGATCAGTAAAGGGTTGAAAGAAGTCCCACCCGGCTTATTAGAAACAGCCATACTCGCTGATCTTGCCAATCGATTTGAATCTCCTTCAATAAAATTTTCAAAATTATAATTAGGGTTTAATTGGGATTCGATCTTTACCTTTTGAATTCCAGGAATCACAAAAGGGTTCTTTAATTCCCGTTTATCAATTTCGAGCGGAATAGTAACTCCTTGCGAGTTAAACGGTTTCTTATTTGAACTTGGAAACTTAACGGTATGAGGATTTTTATTACTGTACGTATTTTCCATCCTTACATCATACACTAATTTAGCATGATCTCCCAATTCTCTTATCAAGGCAACCCTTAATAATTTAATGTAATGTTCTTCCAACCATTCAAAAAAGAATTTACTGGGAACCTGTATGGTTAAGACGTCTCCAGCTATCTTCATCGGCTTAATAGGTTCGAACCATGTTTTATAGGCTTGAGGTTTGATATTATCCTTTATAAAAAGCAGACAATTATTCCATACAGAAGAGGCTGTTCTCGTCATTTAATTAAAATATTTTGAATTAAGTATAGTTCCCTTTTTCCCGACAAATTAGGTCTCCCTTTTGCCTTTACAAATTTGTGAATAAAGTTTATTATAAAAAAATATATTTGCTATTGATTCTTATTTTTTTTTTGATTAAACTGTTCGACTACAAATTACAACAAAATGATCAAAAACCAAACCAATATACGTGTAAGATACGGAGAAACTGACCAAATGGGATATGTCTATTACGGAAATTATGCTCAATTTTTTGAAGTGGGCAGGGTTGAATGGCTAAGAGCTTTGGGCGTGAGTTATAAAAGTCTTGAGGAGTCAGGTATCATGCTTCCCGTTATTCAGCTGAACATCAACTATATGAAGCCAGCTAAGTATGATGACCTGCTAACCATCACCACCATCATGACTAAAAAGCCTCTCGTTAAAATTGAATTTGATTTTGAAGTTCACAATGAAAACAACGACTTACTAACCACCGGATTTACCAGTTTGGTCTTTATGGACATGAAAAAAAATAAACCAATTAAAGCACCTGAATACCTGTTGGATCAAATTTACGCTCAATTCAATTAACTTTTTTCACCTCAACACATCTAAGGTCTTCAAATAATGTGGCCACTTGTTCTATCATATTTTTTCGAACTGATAGTAAAAAAACACAATTCAGTTCCATTTTTTGGCTAAGAATGTCAATGGAATGATCCTTAATAAGACGCATCACTTTATCCATATGTTTATAATCAAATGTGAGATGCAATTCTCTTGTTAATGTTTTTTCGATCAATTTAGCATTTTCCAAAGCTAACTTGGCAGCTGATCTATAGGCCACAATCAAACCTCCAACTCCTAGTTTGGTCCCACCGAAATAACGCACCACTATGATCAAAACATTGGTTAGACCAAATGATAGTATTTGACCGTAAATCGGTTTTCCGGCGCTATTATTAGGTTCTCCATCGTCATTATATCTAAAAACAGGGTTTTCAACTCCTGTTTGCCAGGCATAACACCAGTGCCTTGCCTTGTGATGTGCTTTCTTTAAAAGTTGCATGTGATGATCTACCTGATCAATGCTGGTTAAGGGATATGCATAGGCGATAAATTTACTACCCTTCTCCTTAAACACTTCTCCTTCAGCAGACTTACTGATTGTCAGATATACATCGTCATCACTATTTTCCATTTCTATTTATGCTTATATATGCGAAGAAGGTTATTGCCGATCTGCACTTCATCTATCTGATTGGCATGAATTACTGGTGCTTTTATACCTTTTTTAAAATACTGCTCTCCCTGAAAAACTCTCGCTTCATCCCAATAATCCGAATCAATAAAGGTATTTAGGGTATATGCACCTCCTTCTACAATCAAAGACTGTACTTCCTCCTCATGCAAATGTCTCATGATCTGCGTAATGAGGTCTTTTGAAAAATCAAGTCTCACAAAACTTAACTGGTCTATTGTCTCATCTTTTAATTCATTATATATAATGGTTTCGTTTGAACCATCAAAAAAGTTTAAAGACGTGGCCAATTCCAATTTCCTGTCTATGGCTATTCTTAGAATTGAATTTCCAGCAAAATCTCTTACGTTAAGTTTCGGGTTATCCAGCTGAACTGTATGTTTACCCACAAGTATTGATGCTTCTTCAGATCTCCACTGATGAACGCGTTGTAATGAGTAGCTGTTTGAAATCCAAAACGGAAGGCCTTTCTGAACACCGGCTGCATCAGGAAAAATATACCCATCGCTACTTTGAGCCCATTTTAAGATCACATAAGGCCTTTTCTTTTCATGAAATGTAAAAAACCTTTTGTTCAATTCTCTACCAGCATCTTCCAAGACCGAAACAACAACCTCCACTCCATGCTCTCGAAGTCTTTTAATCCCTTTTCCTCCAACTTGACTATTGGTATCTACTGTGCCGATCACAACCTTTTTTATCCCATTACTGATAATTAGATCAGCACATGGAGGTGTTCTGCCATGATGGGAGCAAGGTTCCAGGTTCACGTAAAGTGTTGATTCTAATAACAGTGCTTTACTTTTAACCGAATCAATGGCATTCACCTCTGCATGAGGACTACCTGCTTTTTGATGCCAGCCTTCACCAATAATAGTATCCTTATAAACGATGACGCTGCCTACCATAGGATTTGGATAAACCAGGCCCAAGCCGTTTTTTGCCAATTCAAGGCAACGTTTCATGAATTTTTTATGATCGTTCATTCAAGCTGTGTATCATGCGAAATTAAAAAGATTAATCTTCTTACAGACCACTTTGGTCAATTTTATCTTAGTATACTTTAATAAAGTCACCAGGTTAGGTTTGAGATTTATGCAGTATATTTCAGCCTGATAACCTAAATTTCAAAAAAGGGCCAATTCTATGACAATAAAGGCTTTAAAAGAATCTTTTCAACATGAATTGGGAAGCATATACCCAAAAGAAGAGATCCTTAGTTTCTTTCACCTCCTCTGTGAAGCTTATCTCAACAAATCAAGAATTGAAATGATTATGACACCAATTATGGAGTTAAAGCCTAATCAGGAAGCTTCTTTTTTAAAAGCGATTCAGCAGCTTAAAAAGGAATACCCAATACAATATATTATAGGCACTACAGAATTTATGGACCTTGCATTTGAAGTAAATGAGCAGGTGTTGATCCCAAGGCCTGAAACAGAAGAACTGATCCGCTGGATTCTGGAAACCACTTCAGCAGATGTAAACAATACCCTGCTTGATATTGGAACAGGAAGCGGCTGCATACCTATTGTTCTGGCTAAACATCTGCCAAAATCAAGCATCGAGGCAATGGATGTTTCAGCAAATGCACTTAAAGTCGCAAAAAGAAATGCATTGAGCCATGAGGTTCAAATCAAATTCATTCATCAAGATATACTCAACATGGATGCCCTGCAAAATGACTATGACATTATTGTTTCAAACCCACCATATGTAAGAGAAAGTGAAAAGAAACAGATGCATAACAATGTACTGAAATACGAACCAGACCTTGCTTTATATGTTAGTGATAGCGATCCCTTACTATTTTACAAACAAATTGCAAAACTGGCAGCAAAAGGACTAAAGCCAAACGGATACTTATACTTTGAGATCAATCAATATCTCGGAACAGCGCTTTGCGAACTTTTGAATAGTCAGGGTTTTAAAAATATTGAGTTAAAAAAAGATATTTATGGGGCTGACCGTATGATCAGAGCTGTTAAAAAATAAATATATTTGCCCCATGAGAATAGATATAGTTACGGTTTCTCCAGAATTGATAAAAAGTCCTTTTGAACATTCAATTCTTAAACGAGCTCAGGACAAAGGAAAGGTAGAAGTATTCTTTCACGATCTGAGAGATTATGCCATTAACAAATATGGTAAAATTGATGACTACCAATTTGGAGGAGGAGCGGGAATGGTGCTCATGATCGAGCCAATTGACAAATGCCTCAGCGGATTGATGGAGCAGAGAAATTACGATGAGATCATCTATATGACTCCGGATGCAAAAACCTTAGACCAGGGAACCGCAAATATTTTATCCGCTAAGAAAAACCTACTTATTCTAACGGGCCATTACAAAGGAGTGGACCAACGCATCAGGGATAAATTTATCACTATGGAGATGTCAATTGGTGACTATGTGCTCTCAGGAGGAGAACTTGCCGCTGCCGTTTTATGCGATGCAGTGATCCGATTAATACCCGGCGTCCTTGGAGATGAAACATCTGCCTTAACAGATTCCTTTCAAGACAACCTATTAGCGCCGCCTGTCTATACCAGACCCGCAGAATATAAAGGGATGAAAGTTCCTGACATACTTCTTTCTGGTAATTTTCCTAAAATTGATGACTGGAGACATGAAGAGGCGCTAAAAAGAACCAAATTGATTCGCCCTGACCTTTTAAATAAGTAGCCTAATGAAGGTTAAATAATACTTGTTTTTTTTAATCTTCATCATTCAATTCATGTGATACGGACAAATGGACAGTATCCAGAAGGGTCCACCAAGGAAAACAAGATGTTTTTTTTAAAACCGTCAATTATACTTCGCTCACTTTTACACTAACCTTCAGTTTTAAAGTAATTTAGCCAATTTTTAAAAGAATGATATTTTTTTAAATCATGACTTTATTAATCAAAAGTTTTTTATAGATTTGCAAACTCAAAATCAACCTCTGACGAAAATCGTGAATGTTGATGATTGATCAACCATTTTAAAATATCATAATGGAAAATTTAGTAAATTTTGTACAGAAGGAATTCGTAGCAAAAAATGATATTCCTGATTTCGCTGCAGGTGATACAATTACCGTTTACTTTGAAATTAAAGAAGGTGTTAAAACAAGAACTCAATTCTTTAAAGGTGTTGTAATTCAAAGAAGAGGTAGTGGAAGTTCTGAAACCTTCACTATCAGAAAAATGTCAGGTACTATTGGCGTAGAAAGAATCTTCCCAATTAACCTTCCTGCTATTCAGAAAATAGAGGTAAACAAAAGAGGAAAAGTAAGAAGAGCAAGAATATACTACTTCAAAAATCTTACAGGTAAAAAAGCACAAATCAAAGAGAAAAGATTTTAATCGAGTTTCTCAATCCAATAACGACCCCTTTTATCCAATGATAAAAGGGGTTTTTTTATGAACAAAAGTTAATAAGAGTAGTTGATACAATGTTCAAAACATATTTTACAATTATTTGATAAAAAGCATCTTAGTACTTACATTTGAAACAGAAACGAAGGGGTGATTCTGATTTAAGTACCTCAGGGGATGCAAATCTTCCGTAGATACGAAAAACAGAAAACGAACTTGGTTTTGCTAAGGCGAATGCTTTAGCGCAATTTGCTGATCATAAAATAAAATCAATGTATTTAGCATACAGATTTAAACGTTAAGGTTAGTGGTTGCAATTAAATGTTTTGAATCTTATATTTGAGGTTGTCGGCATTTCGGTGAAGGTAATCGCTATAAAAGACTCTAAATATTTAAAGAAATCAGCGCTTGAAATTTAATTATTGGAACATGAAAATGTGAGGATAAGTGATCAATTTTAAGCTAAATGTTTCGGCAAATACCCATGATAAATAAGGAAACTTTTTTATGATGGGTATTGTTTTTTTGGCAACTTCGAAATAAAATTTGCTCATTCATAAACCGAGATTGTCGTTGATAAACTAAAATGCCTACCGATAACTAAAATTAAGCTTATTAACAAATGTTAATAAGCCATGTTTATAACCTGTTCACTTTTTTATTCTTGTTTTGTAATCTCTTGTGACTCTGTTCATTTAAATTTGTTTGAGTCTTTGAAACTTATGGAACGAACCCCTATTAATAGGTTATGAAAATTGTTTCATGAAAAGTAATTGACTTTAGATTAATTTCTAATGCTGTTTTTTGATGAAAAATACTGAAGTGTTTAGCGCAAATTATCTTTAGTTACGCGAGAAATAGCGATTTATAGGGTTATTAATGATATACTAAACATTAAGTCCCCCCTATTTTAAATCAAAGCGACATTTAAATACTATTAAGTGTTGTTAACCAAACCAGAAAGCCATAATAAAGTTCATCTTTATTATGGCTTTTAATTTTGCAATACCCAGAGATATTCTTTAAAAACTCAGAGAATTACAAAAATTATATTTTTTGTTTTTCTAGCGCTAAAACTTTGCAATGGTTTATTATATTTGCAGCAATTAAATCACAAGATAATGACTAAAATAAAAGTAAGCAATCCTATCGTTGAATTAGATGGTGATGAAATGACAAGAATTATTTGGAAATTCATTAAAGACCAATTAATCCTTCCATATATTGAACTTGACATCAAATACTACGACTTAGGTGTTGAATACAGAGATGAAACTGATGACCAGATTACCATTGACGCTGCCGAGGCGATCAAAAAATATCATGTAGGTATCAAATGTGCTACTATTACACCTGATGAAGACAGGGTTGTCGAATTTGGTTTGAAAAAAATGTGGCGTTCTCCAAATGGAACCATCAGAAATATAGTTGGTGGTACGATCTTTAGAGAACCTATCATCATGAAAAATGTACCAAGATACGTACAAGGTTGGACAAAGCCGATTTGTATTGGAAGGCACGCTTTTGGTGACCAGTACAAAGCGACAGATCTTGTGACTAAAGGCAAGGGAAAATTGACCATGACATTTACGCCTGAAGACGGAAGCGAGCCTCGTTCATTTGAAGTATACAATTTTGAAGAAAACGGAGTTGCAATGGCCATGTATAATATAGACTCTTCTATTTATGGTTTTGCCCGTTCAAGTTTCAATCAAGCACTTAAAAAAGGCTGGAACCTTTATTTCAGTACAAAAAATACCATCCTAAAAGCTTATGATGGAAGGTTTAAAGATATTTTTGAAGAAGTCTATCAGAGCGAATTCAAAGAGAAGTTTGCTGACGCCGGGATTACTTATGAGCACAGATTAATCGATGATATGGTCGCTGCTGCGATGAAATGGAATGGTGGATTTGTATGGGCCTGTAAAAATTATGATGGTGATGTTCAGTCAGATACTGTAGCTCAAGGATTCGGTTCTTTAGGTCTTATGACCTCTGTTTTGGTAACTCCTGACGGAAAAACCATGGAGGCTGAAGCTGCTCATGGAACTGTTACAAGACACTACAGACAACACCAGCAAGGAAAAGAAACCTCCACGAATCCATTGGCCTCAATTTTCGCCTGGACCAGAGGTTTAGAGCACAGAGGCAAACTAGATAACAATCAGGAATTGATCAATTTTTGTCATACACTTGAAAAAGTATGTGTCGATACGGTTGAGGGTGGTCAAATGACCAAGGATCTCGCATTATTGATTCACAAGGACAAAATGACTTCAGATAATTATCTCAATACACAGGATTTTTTAAATGCTTTAAAAGTAAATTTAGACAAAGCATTGGCCTAATAAATTGTCCACTTTAAAACAAAGGCTTCAATATCGATTATTGAAGCCTTTTTTATTTGGTTAAGATAAATATCGCGTCTATATTTATCTTCATCCTATGAAGTAAAAATAAATATGAAAGACCAGCAGGACACAGATCAGCAAAATAAGATTTTTGACAATAAGGATACAAAAAAATTATTTCAAAAAGGATTGAAGTTTTTGGCCCTGGCTTTACCATTGTTATTTGCGTCTCCAATATTGATCACCGTTGGGTTTAAAGCCCTGAATAAAGGTGATGGCTATCTCATATTGGTTTTGGGATGTCTACTGTCTATATTCACCATTGGATTGGTTACTCAGGCGTTCAGATTGATACTAAAAGCACTTTTTAACAAATGAAACGCAACCCTGCCTTTGTCAAACTTACGCAGTGGGAACACTGGCACACACTGGCATATTATATGCCGCTTTTTCCTTTTTTCATATGGCGTTCATTAAAAGCAGGCCACCCTATTTTTTACACCATAGCAAATCCCGCTATTCTTTTCGCTGGAAGCGGTACTGAATCAAAATATAAAACGCTTGATCTTTTACCTAAATCACTGATTCCCAGGAGTTTTATTTTTACTTCAAATGATTCGGCATCAGAACTACATAATAGCATAAAAAAAATGGGGTTTGATTTTCCAATAATTGCAAAACCAGATATTGGATTCAGAGGCTATCTCGTTAAAAAAATAGATTGCTTACAAGGCTTAAAAAACTACTTGCAGTATGTCAAAGAAGATGTGATCATCCAGGAATTTATTCCTTATGCTAATGAATTGGGTGTTTTTTATCATAGAATTCCAGGTCAAAAAAAAGGTAAAATCACCTCCGTGACTATTAAAAAATTTATCAAAATCAAAGGAGATGGCCAACTGAATATATCCGAATTAATTCAAAAAGATGACCGTGCGTTTTTATATACCAACCTCTTTCATGCCATCCATAAGGAGAAACTAGAACATATTTTAAACAAGGGAGAGGAAATGACCCTTTCGGTTATTGGAAATCATTCCAAAGGAACCCAGTTTATCAATGGTAATCATTTGATAAATGATGAATTAGAAGAATTTATAGACAAGATATGTCAACAGGTAGAAGGTTGGTATTACGGTCGATTAGACATCAAATACAATAACTACGATAAACTATTAAAAGGAGAGGGTTTTAAAATTCTTGAAGTCAATGGAATCATTTCAGAACCTACTCATATCTATGATGCTTCCCATAAGGATGCCTCTTACTTTAAAGCTTTAAAATCAATAAATACACATTGGAATATCATGGGAAGAATCGCTCAAAAATTACATAAAGATGAGCACATCCCCTATCCCTCTGTACTAGCCTATTTTAAAAATATGCTTTGGCTGAGATCACATACCCAAAAACTAAAAAAACTGCATACAATGGATTTTTAAGGCGTTGTCTATCGATTGATCATATCCGGCTTGGGAGTAGTCGCATTATTTTCAAAATCTCCATCCTAAAGATTGATTCCCATGTGTATGATGGTATAACCAATTTTGTAAAATAATGTATGGCAAGACTATATGCATGAATCCGGGCAGCAGCAAGTGTATCATTTGTTTTAATGATTAAATAGATTCTATTGCTTTGACATTCATTTTATAAATTACTTTAAAAATTTAATTAAAGTCAAAATTCCAAGTATTAAAAAGAGAGCACTCAGAATGTAATTGATATTTCTTGCAATGAACTGAGCGCGTTTTACGATGATTTGAGCAAACTGAACATAGACAAAGAACAAGGCAAAAGCCCCCAAAAAGACACCACTCACAAATAAATTAATAAAGGGTTGCTCAGTATTCAGCAATCCTCTGTTCTCCAAAACCGAAGACAATACAAGATAAAATGGAATGGCGAGCATATTCATTACAGACATTAACATGCCTATCCAAAAGCTCTTACCCTGTCTTTTTGTTCCTTCTCCTTTGAATTTTTTTCTTGCCTGAAAAAAGAAAACAATTGATAAGCAGAACAATACAATAACTCCTGCGAATTGCAGGCGTTGAACAACTTCAGGATGTTCTGAAAAATAACGTGCAAAAACAAGGGCGATAAAGGCTTGAGGGATGACCATCAGAGCCGCTCCCAAAGCAAACCAAATACCCTCTTTTCTATTTTTCTCAATAGTTGTTCTAACGGCAGTCATATTTAACATACCTGGCGGTATCAAACTTAAAAAAGCCATGGCAAAACCCAACGCTATATGTGAAAGATACGGCATGTTAATAATTAGAAAATGAGTACTCAAATTTCGTAAATGTTTTTAAGAAAACTGGGGTTACTTACTTAAAATATCTGTCAATCATGAGATTTATATCCAATGACAATTTCAATTTGATCACCAGAAATAGAAAAACAACTGTGATAAGACTACTTTTTATTAAAATATTCAAATAAGCATTGAATGGCAAGTCAATAAAATAGAAGATCATAAACATGATTGATATAATCAACAGAAGTAACATTGTTTTTGCAGTAAAAGGTTGCATCTTCATTTTTTTACTGACATAGATGACCTTCAAAAGAGAAAATAAGGCGACAACCATAAGTGTGGCCAGCGCTGCCCCTTGTATACCCATAAAATCAATCAGAATCCTGTTAAGAACAACCACACTTATTGCCATGCCTATAGCGTAGTAAAACAATATTTTATAATACCTGGAATTAGTGAGAATGGCTCCGTTAGTTCCAATAGACAACTTGATCAGTTCAGCGATAGAGATTACCAGGACCACATAAATTCCTACGGAATATTCCTCCCTATCAATAATCCTGTACAAATCTTCTATGTTTGTATTGATCAGCAAAAACAGCAACCCCCCCACAATCAATAAATTCAAGGAACTTTTCTGATATAAGTTCTCCACCTCTACCATATTATTTTTGTTGAGTTCTCTTGCCGTGATAGGATTGATGATCTGCTGCATGGCTCTTGATGGTATTCCTATGACAGAGGCAATATAGACCCCTACAGAATAATAGGCAACCTCTGCAATATGTTTCATTTGAGGAATCATAAACTTATCAATTTCCAATAAAACTGTTCCGGCAGAACCTGCCATAATGATGTATAAAGAAAAAGAAAGAATCTCCTTTATATTCTTGGGCAAACCCTTCCACTCAATTTTTGGAGCGTATAAATTAAGTGCATACACCTTCATGATGATCATTCGAAGCAAATACACAATAACAACGGCATAAATAAATTGTTCAGCGTCTATCCATCCAAAATACACCGCAAAAAGTAGTACGGAAACACATATCCTTGCAAATACCTCCTTAATGAAATTTCCGAAAACTGATTTCATCTGAACCCTGCTCCAGGCATAAAAGACTTCGAAATATCCCATAAAAATGGCGGTAAAAAATATGGTATAGGTATATTTCTCAATAATCATATTCTCTCTGGCTAGAAACGTGGCAATCTGCTGATAAAAGATGACACCTAAAAAAGCCAAAGGAATAATAATAAGCATGGGTAACAACACGGCTGTCAACAAAAAATTATCCTGCTCCTGCTTATGCTGATATGCCGAAAAGAACTTAATAATGGTATGTTGCATTCCAAAAACAATTAGGGGCATAATCATGTTCGCCGTTGACAACAAAAAAGTGATCAAACCAAAATATTCTGCCTCTAAAAAATGTGTATATAAAAACAGCACATTAAGACCTCCAATGGTAAAACCCAAAAATAGGATCAACGTATTATTAAATGACTGTTTAAAAACTATTCCCATCTTATTCTTTATCAATTAATTTATGGGTCAAATAATTGAACCTCCAATATAACAAAATCGCAGAAACACTGAGTCCGGCAAGTAAACCAACCCAAATCCCCTGAGAGCCGTAACCCAACACCTTTCCAAGAATATAACTAATTGGGAACCCAACGATCCAGTACGCTATAAAAGTGATATAGGTAGGGATTTTAACATCCTGCAAACCTCTTAAGGCCCCTAAAACAACAACCTGAAAGCCATCAGACAACTGAAAAAGCCCAGCGATGAGCAACAGTGAGGCAGCCGTATTGACCACTTCTTGATTGTCAATATATACGATTGGAAGAACGTCTTTGAATAAAATAAAAGCAAAGGCAAAAACACATTCAATAATTAAAACCTGTAAAAATATAGAAAGACTTACTCTTCTCAGCTCTGAGAAATTCTTTAAGCCCTTCTGATTACCAACCCTTATGGTAGCTGTAACCCCCAAACCAACAGCAATCATAAATGTCATGGAAGATAAATTGAGGGCAATCTGATTCGCAGCCTGATCAATTGTACCCATCGTACCCGCCAACCAAATAGCAGCCGTAAATACACCAACTTCAAACAACATCTGCATGGCTGTAGGAAATCCAAGGTTAATTATTTTTATAAAAAGACTCTTTTGAATTTCTTTAATACGCAACCATATAAAATAGGGTTTGAACTTTACTTTTGAATTCAAAATCCATACCATAAAGATCATCATCACGAACCTTGAAATCAAGGTACCATAAGCAGCTCCGACCAATTCAAGTCTGGGAAATATCCAAAAACCATAGATCAAAACAAAATTCAGCAAAACATTTACAATATTTGCCAATATAGTTGCGTGCATCCCATACTTGGTATTTGACATGCCATCCGTAAACTGCTTGTAGGCTTGAAAGATCATCAAAGGAATCATTGAAAAGGCTACTATCCCTAAATAGGGCATCGCCAGTTCGACTACTTCCGGAGGTTGATCCATATAGCGCATCACAGGGCTTGCCAGCAATAGCAGAAGAAACATACTAACACCGAGAACGCTGCAAAGAATCAAACTGTGTTGGAATAATTTTCTTCCCTTATCCATATCCCCTTCACCATCAGACTCGGCAATTAAAGGGGTTATCGCAAATGAAAAACCTATCCCTAAGGAAAATGCAATAAAAACAAAACTATTCCCGAGAGAAACAGCTGCCAGAGGAGCAGCACCAAGTCTCCCTACCATAATATTATCCGCCAAACCCACCAATACATGACCTAAATGACCAATCATCACTGGAATGGCCAATTGGAAATTATACCGAAATTCTGAGGTGTATTTTTGAAGATTCAAAAGGATAAAATATATGATTTAATTCTTGCAAATTTATAGTATTCTTTAAGAGTGAAGAGATTGATCTGATTTATTTTCATTAAAGAGTATTTTTAATGGGATTCTAAATTCTTATATTTGCGACTCAAAAGATTGCAACTCTAAAACACTCATAGTTTTGAATAAAAATGTTTTTTCTTTTTTCCTGTTGTTATTCATTTTTATAGGATGGCAAAGTGCTGCTCAGGATGTAACCACGATTACGGCGAATAGCGATGATATTAGCGACAATCTTGATTTGGAGGCAGTTGCCTCTATTTTCGGAGAATCCAAAGACCTTGAAGATTTTGAGAAAAGACTAAATGACCCAAAGACCCAAATATCAAACCTCGACCTGAACAATGATGGAGAAGTAGATTATTTAAGGGTCATGGAAACAGCAGAAAACAATGTGCACAGCATATCTATTCAATCAGTTCTGGGTAAAGATCAGTATCAGGAGGTTGCCGTTATAGATGTGCAAAAAGATTCAAAGGGTGCAACCCAGGTACAAGTAGTTGGAAATGTGGATATGTATGGCCCTAATTATTATGTTACTCCTTATTATCCTGTTGTTCCAGTATTTTTCACTTTATTTTGGGTAGCCGCTTACAGACCTTGGTATTCACCTTGGTATTGGGGATACAGACCTCCTTATTTCAGTCCATGGCGCCCTTACCCACCACATATTTATCGCAGCAATGTGCATGTGCATGTGAACATTAACAATACCTATAATCGAAACAATGTCCGGATCAATAACAGGGCAACCATAAATACGAGAGATAATTCTTATTTTAAGAATAATCCTGATAAATCCTTTAATAAAAGAAACCCGAATACAAGTAACAGAAATCAACTTGTGACAGACAGAAAATCAAGACCAGCTAATAAAGGGGTCAATACTGACCGAGGTTATAAATCATCTGGGCGACCGGTTCAAAAACCATCAACCAATCCGGCCCAAAGACCAAGTACAAAACCGAGCACAAGACCTAGCACGAAGCCAAATACCAGACCTGGCACAAAGCCCTCTGGAACAAAACCAGGCACAAGACCTTCTTATTCGAAACCAAGTACAAGGCCTTCTACCAGGCCAAGTGCAAGGCCATCTGCTAAGCCGAGCACTCGCCCGTCAACGTCAAGACCTAGTGCGAGACGTTCTTCAACAAGGCCAAGCAGCAGACCTTCTGCCAGTCGAAAACCTGCATCTCGTGCGAGTCATACCAGAACAAGACATTAATATCAAATTCAATCATAACTAATTTTTAATTATCTATTTACAATGGAAATAAACATCAATAGTTTACTCGATCAACTCAGTAATGCTGTCTATACCTACGGACCAAAACTTCTAGGAGGAATTCTGGTTTGGATCATCGGTAGCTTAATTATTAAAATCCTCATGGGATCATTTTCAAAAATAATGGATAAGAGGGAAACAGATTCCTCGCTGAAGCCTTTTTTATTGAGTTTAACAGGTATCCTTTTAAAGACCATGCTGGCCATTAGTGTTTTAGGAATGCTCGGTGTTCAGATGACTTCCTTTATAGCTATTCTTGGTGCTGCAGGTCTTGCTGTGGGGATGGCATTATCAGGGACACTTCAAAATTTTGCAGGAGGTGTTATCATCTTATTGTTTAAGCCTTTTAAAGTGGGCGATTATATTAATGCCCAAGGTCATGCAGGAATTGTAAAAGAGATTCAGATTTTTAACACCATCTTGTTGGAACTAGACAATAAAACAGTCATCATTCCAAACGGTCCTTTATCAACTGGTTCCATGGTAAATTATTCAACTGAACCTACAAGAAGGGTTGATTTTACTTTTGGTATTGCTTATGGAGACAGTGTGGATAAAGCGCGTAAAATTCTTTTCCAATTATTTAAAGAAGACAAACGTATTCTAACTGATCCTGCCTGTTTTGTTGGTTTGTCTGAAATGGCAGACAGTTCTGTCAACCTAACGGCACGAGCTTGGGTAAAAGGTGAGGATTACTGGGGTGTGTTTTTTGACATTAATGAAAAAACCTATAATGCCTTTAATGCGGAAGGTATCAGTATTCCATTCCCTCAAATGGACGTACATCTTCAAAAATAATAGATCTGCTTACTGTAAGACCATAAGGGTGAACGCATTTGTTCACCCCAGGTCTTCCAGAATTTCATCGGCAATAGCCATACAGGCTGTAGCCGCAGGAGATGGTGCATTGATCACATGTGTGATACCTTTATTTCTAATGATCTTAAAATCATCGATCATTTGTCCTTGAATCCCAACGGCTTGGGCCCTGACTCCCGAGCGGGTCGCCACAACATCAGCTTCAGTAATGGAAGGCATCATTCGCTGTAATTCCTTTACAAAAAGTTTTTTTGAAAATGCCCTTCTGTATTCTTCAATTCCCTTGGCCCAATTTTTCGCGAAAAGCCTTAAAGTTCCTTTATAACTGAGCGCTTGCAGACTGTCTTTCAAATTAAAACTCGTTTTGGTATATCCTTCCCGTTTAAAGGTGAAAACCGCATTAGGACCGCACTCCACTTCTCCCCCGATCATCGGTGTATAATGAACACCTAAAAATGGATATTTCGGATCTGGCACTGGATAAATCAAATTATTCACCTTATATTTTGCATGCTCCAGTAGTTGGTAATAATCTCCTCTAAATCCAACAATCTGCATATTGAGCTTAATGTCATCAATTTTGGCCAATCGATCCGAAAAAAGACCTCCGCAAACTATGACCTTACGGGCCTTGATGGTTTGTTTGTTGGTAAAAATATCGATCTCTTCACCCCTCCTTTTAAGATCAATGACATTTTCACTGAGAAAAAGCTGATTATCATCATTAGAAACAAGTACAAGTTCCATGAATTTCTTGGCGACCGCTACGTAATCAATAATCCCGGCACTTGGCACCCAAATAGCCTTCAAACCTTTGACAGAAGGTTCCAGCGCCTCTATTTCAGCAGCATTAATATGTTTAATTCCTGGTGTTTTATTTTTGAGCCCGTTATCGAAAATTTCATCCAAAACTTGAACTTCGCGCTCATTTGTAGCAACTATCATTTTACCACATATACGATGAGCAATTCCTTGATTCATTGAAAATTCAACCAATTGTTCACGACCTACCCTGCAATTTTCAGCCTTTAGAGATCCCGGTTTATAATAAATACCTGAATGGATCACGCCTGAATTTCTTCCCGTCTGATGACTTGCCAAAGAGTTTTCCTTTTCAATAAGGGCAATGGTTTTTCCAGGAAATTTCAAACTTAATTTATAAGCGGTCGCAGTTCCAACGATGCCACCTCCTATCAAGACAAAATCAAAAGTATTTAAAGCACTCATCAGCGAACATATTTGGTTTTTTTCATAAAACTCAATACGACAAAACTGGCAACAAAAAATATACAAAGTAGCAAAATTGACAACCTCATAGAAGCTGTGATCGAGATAGCAAGTCCAAAAATAAAAGTTCCCCAAACAATGGCCACTTTTTCAGTAACGTCAAAAAAACTGAAATACGTTGTTGGATCAACCGTGTCTTCTGGTAGTAATTTTGAATAAGTAGATCGGGATAAAGTTTGAATGGCTCCCAGAACCAATCCTATAAACCCACTGATCACATAGAACTTCAACTGTACATTAGGATCATCCTTCTCAAGAAAATAAGCACTTAAACTTGCCAGGGCCCATATAATAATAGTTATTTTCAAAGTTGTGATATTACCGATCTTTTTGGAAAGATTTGAAAACAAATAAGCCCCTGCGATCCCTAATAGCTGAATCACTATAATGGTTAAAATCAAACTACTTGTTGATAGTCCAATCTCTGTTTTTCCATAAATCGTGGCAAGTAAAATAATCGATTGTACGCCCACACTATAAAGAAAAAATGCAATCAAAAAGTTTAGCATTACAGGCTGGTCCTTTAATTCACCAACAACTTTTTTTAGTTCCTCATAACCCTTAAAAATATAATTCCGTTTCTGCCTTTGTCTCTCTATTCCGTCAGGGAGTTTTTTAAAAGTAATCTGTGCAAATCCCATCCACCAGACACCAACGGTCAAAAAGGAAATCCGAGGTGCCATTCCTGGTTCTGTGATCCCATACCACTCTGGTTTCATTACCATCGTTAAATTAAAAATCAAAAGAATCACCGATCCTATATAACCATAAATAAACCCTAAAGCACTTACCTGATCCTGCTGATCACTATAAGCTACTTCCGGTAAATAGGCATTATAAAAAACCAGACTTCCCCAAAATCCAACGCTGGCCAAGACAGAAAAAACGATTCCAATCCATAATGTATCAATGCCTTCAAAGAAAAATAAACTAATTACGCTTATAGAACCTAAATAACAGAAAAACTGCATATATGTTTTCTTATTCCCTGCATAATCAGCGATCCCTGAAAGTAATGGCGAAATAAAAGCTACAATAAGGAATGAGAAAGACAAAGCGTAGGTATAAAGGGATGTGTTATTAAACTGCATACCCAGAAAACTAACCATGCCACTTTCTGTTTGTGTTACCGTTTCATAATAAATTGGAAATATCGCGGTGCTAATAACGAGAGAATATACGGAGTTCGCCCAATCGTAAAATGCCCAACCATGGGTGAGCTTTTTATCTCCTTTTTGGAGCATAGGTTGCTAGTTTAGAATTTTCGAACGTCAATGTACAATTTTAAATCTTTTATAGAATGATGAAATCCATAAATGAGTAATTTTATTTCCATCTTAAAATGGTTAGATTTGCGGGGCTTATAAAGATCAGTATAACCGGTGCTGAAAAAAATTTATTTGGAGTTAGCAGAAATAAAAGCTTATTATCTAAATTTATAAAAAAGAAAAGTTGTCCAAGAAAAAATCACCATCAAGAAACCACAATTCCTTTGTCATCCCAAAGCATCTTATTCTTTTCGGGAAAATACTTCAATTCTTATCGAGCCGCGTGGCAACTTTATATGTGGTGAAATTATTCTCGACTCCAGTAAAATTTGCTGCTCCTGAGAGGGAGCTTGCCATGAGAAATAGTGCCAAAAAAGAAACTATTATAATCCCTGGGTGCAAAGCTGAGGTTGAGATGTATATCTACGGTTATTCCAAAAGAAAGGTGTTATTAGTGCATGGTTGGGCAGGAAGAGGAACCCAGCTATTTCAAATAGCAGATAAGGTTCTGGAAAACAGGATGATGGTGATAAGTTTTGATGGTCCTGCACACGGCCTTTCCTCAGGAAAAAGAACCAATATGATGGAGTTCCATGAAACCCTCCATGAGGTGAATAAAAAATATGGCCCTTTTGATGTAGCCATTGGACATTCTTTTGGTGCTATGTCACTGATCAACGCAGTAGCTGACGGCTTAAAAGTTGAGAAACTAGTCGTCATTGGAGCCGACAATTCTATTCCTAAGATATTTCAATATTTTGTAAAAAAAATGGAGTTAAAACCTACCATAGCTCAGAAAATGGAAAAACTATTTGAGCAGAAATTCAAAACCAAATTGGATACTCTCACCTCTGAACACAAGGCTGGCAAAATAGATATTCCTACTTTGGTCATCCATGACAGTGACGATAAATATGTGAATGTAAGTAGTGCCGTTTCTATACGTCAAAGTTTAAAAAATGGTGAGTTACTTATTACAAAAGGACTAGGTCATCATAAAATATTTAAAGACAATTTTGTCATTCAAAGAATTATAGATTTCATCAAATGAAAGCATTAGCAATTTTAATATTGATTTTATTAAGCCCTGTAATTACAGCTCAAGAAAACACTAGTATGAAGAAAAAAGTAAATAAAACAGACGAGGAGTGGAAAGAGGTTTTAAGTGCACAAGAATATTATGTGCTCAGAGAGAAAGGAACAGATCGCCCTGGTGATGGTGGTTATACCAAACACTTCGAAAAAGGAACCTATCACTGTGCAGCCTGTGATGCACAACTTTTTGAGTCCGGGACCAAATATGAATCCCATTGTGGATGGCCATCTTTTGATGACTCAATAGAAGGATCTGTTGAATTTATTTTGGATAAAACCCATGGTATGATTAGAACTGAGATCATTTGTACGAATTGCGAAGGACATCTGGGGCATATATTTGATGATGGTCCTGCTGAAACAACGGGAAAACGCTACTGTGTGAATACTACTTCTATCCGATTTGAAAAATCAAAGAGTTAATAAATTATACAAGCCATTCTTAACAAAATCTTATTTGTAATTTATTATCTTTGCCTGCTGTAATTAGCAGCAATTTATATAATAGGATAAGAAATTATGTTCAATAATTTAAGTGATAAATTAGATAAAGCTTTTCATGTTCTTAAAGGGCATGGAAGTATAACTGAGATCAATGTAGCGGAGACCTTAAAAGAGGTCAGAAGGGCTTTATTAGATGCCGATGTCAACTTTAAAATCGCTAAAAAATTTACAAATACTGTAAAGGAAAAAGCGATGGGTCAGGATGTGTTAACCACCCTTAACCCCGGCCAGTTAATGGTAAAGATCGTTAAAGACGAACTTACCGAATTAATGGGGGGTGATACCGTTGGAATTAACTTGAAGGGGGCTCCTACCGTGATCCTTATGTCGGGCCTTCAGGGTTCTGGTAAAACAACTTTTTCTGGGAAATTGGCTAATTTCTTAAAGACCAAGAAAAACAAACAGGTATTGTTGGTAGGGTGTGACGTGTATCGTCCTGCGGCCATCAATCAGTTAAAGGTTGTTGGAGAACAAGTTGGGGTTGAAGTATATGCCGAAGAAGGCAATATGAACCCGGTAGTCATTGCCGAGAATGCAGTGAAACATGCAAAATCTACGGGTAAAAACGTAGTCATTATCGATACAGCCGGTCGTTTGGCCGTAGATGAGGAAATGATGAAGGAGATCTCCAACATTCATAAATCAGTAGCACCACAGGAAACTCTTTTTGTAGTTGATTCCATGACAGGTCAGGATGCGGTAAATACAGCCAAGTCTTTTAATGATATTCTTAACTTTGACGGAGTTGTATTAACCAAACTGGATGGAGATACACGGGGTGGAGCTGCGATCTCGATTAAATCAGTCGTGAACAAGCCCATTAAGTTTATAGGAACTGGTGAAAAAATGGAGGCCATTGACGTATTCCACCCGGATCGTATGGCTGAAAGGATCCTGGGAATGGGTGATGTGGTTTCTCTTGTGGAGAGAGCTCAGGAACAATATGATGAGGAAGAAGCAAGAAAAATTCAGAAGAAGATCGCAAAAAATCAGTTCGGATTTGATGATTTCTTGAAACAAATCCAGCAGATCAAAAAAATGGGAAACATGAAGGATCTTGTTGGTATGATACCAGGAGCTGGAAAAATGATGAAAGATGTGGACATCGATGACGATGCGTTTAAGGGTATTGAAGCCATCATTCATTCTATGACCCCGGCAGAAAGAAGTACACCAGCCATGATCAATGCAAGCAGAAAAAAAAGAATAGCCAAAGGATCCGGTACCAATGTTCAGGAAGTCAATCAATTGATGAAACAGTTTAATCAAATGAGTAAAATGATGAAAATGATGCAAGGCGGTGGTGGCAAAAAAATGATGCAAATGATGAAAGGAATGCAGTAACAGCTTCCTTTTATGCAACTGACGTTGTAGAAATTTTTATTAAAATTCTTAATCTAACAGATCATGATCATACTGGATGGTAAAAAAACCTCTGACATTATTAAAGACGAAATCGCTGTAGCTGTTACCAAACGAAAGGAAGCTGGATTAAAAACGCCTCATCTCGCCGCGATCATTGTTGGAAGCGACGGAGCCAGTATGACTTATGTGAGTAGTAAAGTGAAGTCCTGTCAAAAAGTAGGTTTTAATTCTACACTTATCGATCTTCCGGAAGATACAACAGAAGAGCAGTTATTGCATGAGATCCAAGATCTTAACAAGGATAAGGATATAGATGGGTTTATTGTACAGCTTCCCTTGCCCAAACAAATAGATGAACAAAAGGTGCTTATGGCGGTTGATCCCAATAAGGATGTAGATGGTTTTCATCCTGTCAATGTAGGTAAAATGACCCTTGATCTGCCTTCGTTTTTACCTGCTACACCCTATGGTATACTTGAATTACTGGAAAGATATGAGGTGGAAACCTCAGGGAAAAATGTAGTTGTGATCGGAAGAAGTCATATTGTAGGCAGACCGATGAGTATTTTATTAAGTCAAAAAAGAAAAGTGGGTAATGCAACTGTGACCATAGCACATAGCCGTACCAAGGATTTGGCTTCCATTACCAGAGAAGCTGATATCGTAGTAGCTGCTCTTGGAATTGCTGAGTTTTTGACCGGAGATATGGTCAAAGAAGGCGCCACTATTATTGATGTGGGTATTACCAGAGTTAAGGATGATTCGAAAAAAAGAGGGTATCGTTTGGCAGGTGATGTCGACTTTGAATCTGTGAGTAAAAAAGCTGCCTTTATAACACCCGTTCCCGGAGGTGTTGGTCCAATGACTATCGCGATGCTGTTGAAAAACACACTGCAAGCCTGCGAACAAAGAGATGCTTAAGTCCTTCCGATACTCAATATATAGTAGGGAAAGTTTTCCAATGAATTATTAAAGATCTTCTCTGTTGGCGAGATCAAATTGAAAGGGAGGCCTGCAAATAGCAATATATTCGCAAGGCTCTTCAAATGGATTTGAATATTGTACTCTGGTTCCTTTAGCAATTTTTATTGATTGTCCGGCTTCCAAGATGACTTCATCATTTTCAATCATAAACTTTTTCTTTCCTTTGATGACATAAGTAAACTCGTCAAATTCTGGCGTTTGAAAAGGTTCACTCCAGCCTGGGGGAGCGATCATATGAGCCAAACTGAGGTCTGCTTCAATACTGGCCAGTCCAAAATGTTCTTCAATGAGCTTACCATCATCAGTAGGAACTACAAAGGGAGCCCGCTGTACCTTATAATTTTTCATCTTTTATGTTTAAAACACTTTGTGAAATTCTAGTATCTTTCTTCAATAAAGGGTCTGAAATAGGGGTGCCATATGTCCTTTCAATAGGAACAAGGCCAGCCCAAATATCCAGTTCATAATCAACTTTATCATCTCCTACACCTTCATTTCTGATCTTTGCAGATCCTTCACCGATGGAAAACTTCAACACTTTGGTGACGTTTAATTCCTTTTGGTTAGGCTGTCTTACCTCTTCCCATCGGTCTTTTAGTATTTGATCAGAAATAATGTGCAGTGCCTCAATCTTTTCTGCCTGATCTTCAACTAATTCAGCTCGACCAAATAGCGTAACCGATTCGTAATTTAAGGAATGATGAAAGGCCGATCTTGCGAGCACCAAAGCATTGGTTCGGGTCACATTGAGTGATAAATTTATTCCTCCTTCAAGAGACTGCAGCATCCTGCTCACATTGGCTCCATGAAAATATAAAGTATCGTTTTTTCGACCATATATAGTCGGTATGACTACCGGATGCTCCTTATGAACAAATCCTATCTGACAAATAAACTCCTTATCCAGAATTCTGTTTATGGTAGCAGCATCATAGGCTCCCCTTTTGGGAATTCTCTTTACTTTAGATCGATCTGTTTTCATAACCATAAAATATAATAAGGTAACTCCTTATTCAAACCACAAGCTGATGTACATGATACTGGCCTCATCCGGGATCCTACCCTGATTGATCTTTCCCATGTCAAATTCGTCGAGATTTAAATCTTGTTTGTTCAATGAAATCGTAGCATTGAGCTCGTTAACAAATAAGATGGCCGCACTAAAAGATGGCTCAATTTTATCTATTGAATAATTATCAACGACATCTTTAAAAGTAGCGTTGGTAGAAATCCCCTTTTCGGTTGTGTACTGGCTACTGTAAATTTTTACAAGTTCCAATCCCTTGATCGAATCATTACGAACCCGTGGTATAAAAATTAATGAAGGTTTCCCTCCAACGCCAAACACTCTGTATTCACGCATGATTTCTGACTGTGAAGTAAACTTTTCGACAGAGTCATTCTTAAAGATCTTGTCAAGTTCCTCGATAGTTGTGTTTTTATTTATTATCCCCAACTGATTTTTCATGATGAGTGTATCCTTATCCTGACCACATTGTATCAAGATCATTGATAGTAAAAAGAAACCAATTAACTTTTTCATCTTTTTTTATTTATTTTTTTGACTGCCCGCAATATATAGACACATTTCAAATTCTACAAATTTTAATTTCAATTTGCCTTGCAACATTATTTCTTGAATACTTTATTCAAAATACCAAAAACTCCTCTAATAAAAGTAGCGCTGGTCAAAACCTTCAATACCGGATTGATAGCAGTACGCTTATTGCTTTTTGAAGAGCCCGATTTACTTTTAACCTCTTTCTCTCTTTCTTGAGCGTTGGCTATTTTTTTATTTAAAATCTCATAAGCACTTTCACTATCAATGACTTCATTATATCTTCTGGCAATTTTTGATGTAGCAATAAGTTCTTTTAGTTCCGAGTCAGAGAGTACATCCATCCTACTCATAGGAGCGCGAAGCATGGTTTTCACTAACGGAGTAGGTACACCTTTTTCATTTAGTGCCGAAACCAACGCTTCCCCAATTCCCAATTCCGTCAATACTTTTGCTGTGTCATAATAATCGGAATCAGGGTAGTTTTCCGCAGCTAGTTTAATGGCTTTACGGTCTTTTGCAGTAAAAGCCCTCAATGCATGCTGAATTTTAAGTCCTAATTGTGATAATACATCAGATGGAATATCTTTTGGGTTCTGGGTAACAAAATAGATCCCAATCCCTTTTGAACGAATCAGTTTTACGATACTCTCCAATTGATCCAATAATGATTTTGAAGCATTCTCGAAAACCAAATGTGCTTCATCAATAAACAAGACCAGTTCAGGGCGATCACTGTCGCCTAGCTCCGGAAATGAATTATACACTTCTGCCAGTAACTGAAGCATAAAAGTACTGAACATTTTGGGCTTATCTTGCACATCTGTTAATCTCAAAACAGATATCATCCCACGCCCATCATCTGATACTCGGCAAAGGTCTCTCACCTCAAAAGAGCGCTCACCGAAGAACATATCTGCTCCTTGCTGTTCAAGTGCAACTATTTTTCTTAATATTGATCCTGTCGATGCTGTAGATATCCTGCCATAACTCGCTTCTAATTCAGCTTTACCTTCCTGAGTAGCAAATTGTAATACCTTTTTAAGGTCCTTTAAATCTAATAAGCCTAGTTGTTTGTCGTCACAGTATTGGAACAAAATAGCCAGAATACCTTCCTGAACTTCTGACAGCCCTAATATCCTCGATAATAATGTCGGTCCGAATTCAGATACTGTTGCCCTCAGTCTGGTTCCATTCTGTTCTGAAATAGTCAAAATCTCAACCGGAAATTCTTTTGCCTCAAACGGAAAACCAATCTTCTCGTGTCTTTGGTCAATTTTTGGATGACCGGGACTTGCTTTGGCTAAACCGCTAAGATCTCCTTTTAAATCCATCAGTAAAACAGGTATGCCTTTCTCTGAAAGATTTTCAGCAAAAACCTGCAATGTTTTCGTCTTTCCTGTTCCTGTTGCCCCCGAAATAAGTCCATGACGATTAATGGTTTTTAATGGTATATTCACCAAAGATCCGGTAAGGGTTTCGTCCCCTAACATTGCTGCTCCCAAAGTGATCGACTCTCCTTTAGATTGATAGCCTTTCGCGATCAGGTCAACAAACTCTTTTTTACTAGCCATAGATTTGATTTTCGATAAAATTAACCCTTTTAAACAATAATTAAAAATCTATTCTACCTACATTTCTAGTATTTGTCACTATGTAATTATAATTGGATAAATGTTCTAATTCCTTTCATAAATAATGTCTGTTAATCTGAAATTCCTGATTATATTTGCGCCATGTTAAAAGAAACCGAAATATTGATCGGAAAAGGTGAAATGCTTCCGCTTATGGAAGAATTTTATACGATCCAGGGAGAAGGATATCACACAGGAAAGGCCGCTTATTTTATTCGGATTGGTGGTTGTGATGTTGGATGCCACTGGTGCGACGTCAAAGAAAGTTGGAATGCTGAATTACATCCGCCTACTTTAACAAAGCAGATCGTTGATAAAGCCAAACTATTCGCGAATACTGTGGTAATCACCGGAGGAGAGCCTTTGATGTGGAACATGGACTTTATCACAAAGAAATTAGCTGAAGCAGATATAAAAGTTCATATTGAAACTTCAGGGGCGTATAAGCTCTCTGGTCAGTATGACTGGATTTGCCTATCTCCTAAAAAAAATAAATTGCCACTACAAGAAGTTCACCATGCTGCGAATGAATTAAAAGTCATCGTTTATAACAAACATGATTTCAAATTTGCAGAAGAACAGGCGAAATTAGTTGGGAAAGAATGTGAATTGTACTTACAACCTGAATGGAGCAACCGTGAAAAAATGACTCCATTGATCGTGGATTATGTGATGCAACATCCCAAATGGAAGATTTCGCTTCAAACACATAAGTATTTGAATATACCTTAGGTTATTGATCTAATGATTCTAGGTTGTAATGATGCTTTGATGAAAATTACAATGGATTGAATTAAATCATCCTTATCTATTCCTACAATTTTTCTTTGACTAAGTTTATGGCCAGTGCATAGGTCTGCTCAACAGTCATGTCGCTATTATCGATTTCTATAGCATCGGCTGCTTTAACTAATGGTGAATCTGCCCTGGTCGTATCCAGGTGGTCCCTGGAAGTTACATTTTCCAAAACCGATTCGTATTCAATTTTGACCCCATTGTCTATCATTTCTTTATACCTCCGGTGGGCTCTTTTTTCCGCGGATGCGGTCATAAATAGTTTGAGTTCCGCCTGAGGGAAAACAACGGTACCTATATCACGGCCATCCATTACAATGCCTTTTTCTATAGACATCATTTGCTGCTGTTCCACCAATTTTTCTCTTACTGCTGAAATGCGCGCTACCTTACTTACCATATTGGAAACTTCAATTGACCTGATAAATGACTCTACATTTTTACCATTGAGAAAAATCTCTGAATAACCTAACGAAGCATTGAATTTAAAGCTGAGATTAATTTTATCTAAATCAGAAATTAAACCTTCTTTATCAAAATGATTTTCATCGATAAATCCTTGTTTCATTGCATAATAGGCTACCGTGCGATACATAGCGCCTGTGTCGACATAAACATAACCTATCTCCTTAGCCAAATGCTTGGCCAGGGTGCTTTTACCAGTAGAAGAGAAACCATCAATAGCAATGATGATTTTTTTGTTCTGACTCATCTTAAAATCCTTTTCTTGTTAAATCAATATAGAGTGTAAAGGTACTTGAATTATCGACTGGATGGTATTTTGTAAAGGCATAATCCAATTTCAATCTTCCCATTTTTAATCCGAAGCCAGCAGAAACTCCTGCAAAGGTTCTGGTTTCTGTGAGTTTTAGTTCAGCAGCTCTTCTAAAATTATAGCCCAATCTCACACTGAACTTCTTTCTCGGAAAAAACTCTGCTCCTATTACAAAATGCCTGATGGCGTTTTCAAAGGCATTAATATCCTCTGAGTTTGTATTTCCGTCCAGATCCGTTTCATCGTTGGAGGGGTTAGCTACAGCAATATTCCATTGTTGTAAACTATTGATGGTGAGGTGCCATTTTAAAGGTACGTCTGACAATTCATAAGAGGCACCCACTGCAATATCATAGGCAATATCTTCTCTTTTCTCATCAAAAGGCGAAAACTGATAACCTATATTTCTAATCACTGCTGTGAATGAATAAGGGCGTAGATCAGAATAGTACAAAATACCAAAATCCATAGCAGCGCCCTGAGAACTATAATTCTCAATTTTAGAGCTCAAAAATTTAAGATTTACGCCTGCATAAAAATCAGACCTGGGAAAATTATAGGCATATCCTATGGAAAAGGCCAAATCGCGGGCTCCAAAATTACCTGTTTCCGTGCCATCTTCATCTGCCCCTATAAATTCTCCATAATTAATGTATTGAATACCTGCGTGCAAGGTTCCGAATCGGCGATTGATGGTATGCGCAAAAGTGGCTGATCCAATATTTACATCGGTCAAGTAGTTTACATAACTTACTGAAACCTGATTATCCATATACTTACTAATTGTAGAGGGATTCCATAAAGGTTGATTTACGTCGTCATTTAAGGTCAGGGTTTCTCCTCCCAAAGCTGCCTGAGGTGCTGATGTGGGAATATTCAAAAAATTATAGATCCTCTCCCCTCCAACTTGTGCTGAAGTTATTTGAAAAATAAGGAAGAATACTATTGAGAATCTAATTTTCATAGGTTCTACAAAGAAATGAAATAATGAGTGAATGATATAATGAATTAATAATATAATGAGGTAGAGTCACGAGGTGATCGGAGGTGAGGGTCTCAGCTCCGAGGTGATCGGAGGTGAGGTGATGGGAAATTAGACCTTCACAAACATAAGTTAACTTCTATCAACCTCAAATCATCAATTTGAAAATAAGACTTATATGAATTTTGAGAAAGACAGAATTTACCATGTTTATAACCAAGGTAATAATCGGAAAAAAATATTCTTAACTAGAAGTAATTATCAATTGTTTTATCATAAAATAGATGAATTCATAAGCCCTTATGCAGATATTATAGCTTGGTGCTTAATGCCAAATCACTTTCATCTGATGATTTTAGTGAATGAAGTTGAACTCTTCTATGAGGAAAAATCAAAGAAGTTTTTAAACGAAAATGAAATTGTGAATAAAAATATGTGTAAAAAACGAGCTCTAAACGAATCTATCGGCATTTTACTGCGGTCCTATACCAGAATCATTAATGCTGAAAATGAGTTTACTGGATCTTTGTTTAGAAAAAGATCTAAGGCAAATATCATAAACTCGTTTAAAGGACTGCAACCCAATTTCTGGAAATCGAAAATTGCAATATTTAATATGTTACCTGAAAATCAATATCCACAAATTTGCTTCAATTATATTCATCATAATCCTGTGAAAGCGGGATTAGTAAGTAAAGATATTGACTGGGAATTTTCATCTGCACAGGATTATGCAAATTTAAGAAATGGTGGTATTGTCAAAAAAGAACTTGCCAGAATATATGTTGATTTTTAAAAGTTTAGTGAGGTGATCGGAAGTGAACCCCTCAGCTCCGAGGTGATCGGAGGTGAGGTGATGGGGAATTAGACCTTCAGCTAACCTTCTTCCTGATTGATTCGAGTTGTACACCAATATTGGTCAGCATCTGGGCAACACTTTCTGTATTGATCTCACTTTCATCATATTCGCTCAAATTGATGTGACAGGTAAATTCCCACAATTCAAGAATTTCGTTTATTGGAACATAATAAGGATCATACTTCCTGTTGTCTGAGACCATCGACAGGCATTGATGTTCCTCGATCTTATCATAAACCCTTTTATAAACAAGGCCGTCATTATGCGTTAGTACGATATAGGTACTGCCATTATTCAAATGACGAATATCCTCAAGATACCGCGCAATAATAAAAGAACCACTTTTGATAGGAAGCATAGAATCTCCCTTTATCGGAAAAGCCCTGTGCTTTCCTATGGGTAAAAAAGGCAGTTTTAAACTGTTCAGACTTTCAATATACTCAGGGTCGGAATAACCTCTTAAATAACCCGCCGAAGCACCGTCTGCTACAATCTCAACCATATCTTCATTATCTTCATTAACCTTAATGGGAAATAAAATACGCTGATTTCCTATATGAATAAAAGAGGCATCCTCAGCTTTTGAAAGGTCATTCTTGATCAGGATATCGATAGGAAGGTTAAAATAATTGGAAAGCTCAATCAGAATCTCAACCGGTGGTGAAGACCTGCCTTGCTCATAAGAGGCCACACGCTCTCTGCTAATATTCAACTCATTGGCAAAAAATTCCTGGGTATGGTTTTTTAGCTCCCTGAGATGTTTGATGTTGTTTGCAATAAAATTCATAATGGTACATATTTTATCAAGGTGTGGTACAAATATAACCTAAATTTGTAACATATTCCAAAATTATCTTTTAAGACCTCGATGTACCTGAATACACATACCTATTACAGCTTGAGATACGGCACGATAAAGCCAGAAAACCTATTGGCTCTGGCTAAAGGTAAGGGCCTGAAAAACTTTGCTTTAACTGACATAAACAGCAGTACGGCCTGCATTGATTTTGTACGCTTATCCTCCAAGTACCATATAGCTCCGGTTGTGGGAGTTGACTTTAGAAACGGTGTGCAGCAGGAGTTCGTTTTGCTCGCCCGAAACAACCAGGGCTTCCGCTATATCAATGAATACCTCAGTGGTTTACTCCATCAAAAAGAATTTATTGTAGCAACAGAGCCTCCTATCATGCCGGATGTATTTGTGATCTATCCCTTTTCAAAAGAACTAAATCGCCCTTTACATAAAAATGAGTTTCTGGGGGTGAGACCTGATGACCTGTCCAGATTAAAATTCTCCAAGCTCAAATGGCCCATGGAAAAACTGGTCATCCTGCAAACAGTTTCGTTTCAGAATAAAAAAGGCTTTAATACCCATCGCTTATTAAGAGCTATCGATAACAATACCTTATTGAGTAAACTTCCCCTTTCCGAACAAGGAGCGGAAACAGATATGATGCTGTCTGTTTCAGCATTATGTGAATTGTATAAAGAGTATCCCCAGATCATTCAAAATACCCAACAGGTCCTGGAACAATGTCATATTACATTTGATTTTGAGAACAAGATTCCTAAAAATCAAAAAACGTACACCAATAATGAAGACCTGGATTTCAGATTCATGAAAAGGCTGGCTTACCAGGGACTGAAGTACCGATATAAAAAACTGGGAGCCCGTATTTTCAATCGCCTGGAAAAAGAATTGGAGATTATTCAACAAAAGCAATTTGTCTCTTATTTTCTGATTAACTGGAAGATCTTAAAATATGCCAGAAGCAAAAATTATTACTATGTTGGCAGGGGTAGCGGAGCCAACAGCATTGTAGCATATCTCTTGCGAATTACAGATGTAGACCCCATAGAGCTTGATCTCTATTTTGAAAGATTCATTAACCTGTATAGAAAGAATCCACCCGATTTCGATATTGATTTTTCCTGGCGTGACCGGGATGATATCACCAATTTCATCTTTCGAACCTTTAAGAATACCGCTTTGATTAGCGTATACAATACCTTTAAGTTCAAGGCCTCAGTACGTGAACTCGGTAAGGTTTTCGGTTTACCCAAAGAAGAGATCGATAAACTCAGTAAAAGACAATTTCAGCTTGATCAATTGGATTTCTTATCAAAACTGGTCATTGCCTACAGTCAATTTATAGAAGGGTTTCCAAATTATCTGGGAATCCATGCCGGAGG
>CAJQNF010000022.1 GCA_905479625.1 uncultured Flavobacteriaceae bacterium
TTGGTATCAGTCGTTCCCACATAGGTTATTTTCCCTCTTGGAATGGCAAAGATCATTCTCCCATCAGGCACATCGAAATAAACAGATTGCTTTACCGGGAGCTTTTCATGCGGAAAGACCAAATGCACCCCTTTGGTGAGCTGTAAGCTTTTAGACCTTTTGGAAACAGCATCCATATGCTCACGCACATCGTCTACCCATGGACCTGTGGCATTGACCACATAACGCGCTTTTACGGATACTTCCTTTTCTAAAATATGATCATAAACCAAGGCGCCATTCACTGTATCGTTATGATTTTTTAAGGACTTGACTTCGGCATAATTAAGGGCCAAAGTTTTATGCTTCACAGCCGTTTTAAGGACCTCAATGGTCAGTCGTGCATCATCGGTTCGGTATTCGGCATAAAATCCGGCACCTTCGAGAATAGTTTCAGGTAATAATGGTTCTTTGACTAAAGCGGTTTCTTTGTCAAGCATTAGCCTTTTGTCATCTCCCTCTACATTGGCAAGAATATCATAGATTTTAAGTCCTATAGAAGTGAGCCAGGAGCCATAAGTGCCATTTTCAATAATGGGTAGGATCATCTTATCAGGAACAACCAGATGAGGTGCGAGTTGATGAAGGATAGCCCTTTCGGAACCCACTTCTTTGACCAGCCAGAAATCAAATTGTTTTAAATACCTCAGGCCGCCATGTATGAGTTTGGTCGATTTGGAACTGGTGCCAGAAGCAAAATCATTTTGCTCTACCAAGGCTACTTTAAGCCCTCTAGTTGTCGCATCAAGTGCAATACCGGCTCCTGTGATGCCACCGCCAATGATCAGTAAATCGAAGGTTTCTGTTGCTAATCTCGAGCTGAGCTCTGACCTGTCTAGGTTGGAAAATAAAGACATACTAGTAGCCTTCCTGTATTTGGGTTGGGATACCGTCTATACTGACTTCATTCTTTTCTTTCCAGTATTCCTTGATGCCCTCTTCGCCTTTGTTTTGAGCCCATTCATCCAATTGAAGGCGTTCTTCTTTAAAATCGAAATATGGGATCGACATCCCACAAGAGGTCTGCACCATTTCTATGTCAATATCAATGATCTGTCGGGTACCCGCCTGTTTTGGAAACAGATCAACAACCGAGGACCATTGCTCATCATTGGGATTGATCACTTTTCCTTTTCCATAGAGTCTTAAGATCATGGGAGCACCTTCGAAGGCACAGAACATGATCGTGATACGTCCGTCAACACCAAGGTGGGCTGCAGTCTCATTCCCGCTGCCAGTAAGGTTCAGCCATAAGACTCTTTTCTCGTTGATCACCCTAAAACTATCCATCCCTTTAGGAGAAAGGTTGATGCGACTTTTATCTGTTGCTGTCGCCACAAAGAAGATTTTTTGTGCTGAAATAAACTTTTGAATGCGTTTGCTGATATGGTCCTTTTGATTTGCCATGATTGATTATTTAAGTAATATTCCTCTTTTATTCAATATATCTATATGTCGTAATGCCCCTTCTTTAATGCTATTTTTTTTAAGGATAAACTCTTTTTCAAACATACGATTGTTCTCAAAAAAGGTCACTTTAAAATGATTGTTTAGCGCTAGTATATCTTCCAGCATCAATTCTACTTTAGCGAAAGACCTGGCAGGCAAATGTTCAATTTTATGCCTCATAACTGAGGTTTCTTTATGCTCATCAATGCCTTTGGATACAATAAGCACCATTTCAAGGTCTGCATCTTTTTTATTGATCAGATAGGCATAGTGGTCATTTGACTTAAAAGCGATATTATACTCCTGACTAATAGCCAGAAACAAATTTTCAACTTCAGGAATTTCTATATCTTTTTTCATCTATATCATAACTATTTTAATCGTCCCAGTTCATAGATCGTGAAACCGCTTTTTTCCAAGTGGCGTATAATTTATTCCGTTTTTCTTCCTCCATTTTGGGGTTGAATTCCTTCTGTATCTTCCTGTTTTTAAGGATGTCTTCCTTTTTCCATAATCCGACACCTATTCCGGCCAAATAAGCCGCACCTAAAGCGGTTGATTCTATGATTTCTGCACGTTCAACCTTGGTATCTAAAATATCAGCCTGAAACTGCATCAGATAATTATTGGCACAAGCACCCCCGTCTACTTTGAGAGAAGCCAGTTTAACTCCTGAATCTTCTTCCATAGCAATGATGAGGTCCTTACTTCTGTACGCTAGTGATTCCAGCGTGGCTTTGATCAAATGATTTTTACCGGTGTCACGGGTGAGCCCGAAAATGGATCCTCTGGCATCCATATCCCAATAAGGAGCGCCTAATCCAGCAAAGGCAGGTACTACATAAACGCTACTATCTTCTTTTACCTGTTTGGCAAAATATTCTGAATCTTTGGCATGATCGATAAGTTGTAATCCATCTCTTAGCCATTGAATGGCAGCACCTGCGATAAAGACACTTCCTTCCAGGGCATATTGTACTTCCCCGTCAAGACCCCAGGCAATGGTTGTCAATAAGCCATTGGTGGAGAATTTGGGTTTTTTACCGGTATTCATCAGCAGAAAACATCCGGTTCCATACGTGTTTTTGGTTTCACCTTTTAAAAAACAGGCTTGTCCGAAAAGGGCAGCCTGTTGGTCACCGGCAATTCCAGATATAGGAATAACGTGATCATCAAAGGAGCAGTTTCCAAAGTGAAAACTTGAAGGCTTTACATCCGGAAGCATAGAGGCGGGAATGTCTAATTTTGCCAACATATTTTTATCCCATTCCAGGTTAACGATATTATACACCATGGTTCTGGAAGCATTTGAATAGTCTGTAGCATGGACCTTTCCTTTTGTAAGGTTCCACAGCAGCCAGGTATCAACAGTTCCGAAAAGCAAGGCGTCTTTTTCTCTGAGTGCTTTCGCTTTAGGCACATTGTCAAGGATCCATTTGATTTTGGTTGCAGAAAAATAAGAATCTATGACAAGCCCCGTATTTTGCTGCACATATTCGTTGAGCTTTTCATCAGCTTTCAATTCTTTGCAAAGCTTGCTTGTTCTGACATCCTGCCAGACAATCGCATTGTAAACTGGTTCTCCGGTATGCTTGTTCCATACAACGGTTGTTTCCCGTTGATTGGTGATTCCTATGCTGAGTACATCGGCAAAATCAACATCATTTTCCTGCATCACATTATGAAGTGTTTCCAGTTGTGATTGGTAGATTTCCACTGCGTTTTGCTCTACCCAGCCATGTTTAGGGTAAATCTGTTCTGTTTCTTTTTGGGATATGCCACATATTTTTCCAGTATCATCGAATAATATGGTTCGTGAACTTGTGGTGCCCTGATCCAAGGCGATAATGTATTTTTTAGCCATGATCTTTATTTTTTTGAGATTTGATATTGGAGACCGCAACGGAGATAATGATACCGGCTACCAGCGCCAAAACAATACCATATCGAATTTGAATGTCATTCTTGTAAAGCAGTTGATAACAAGAAGCTCCTAAAAGACTTCCCAATATGGGACCCGCGATTGGCACCCAGGCATACTTCCAGTCGGACCCTCCTTTTCCACTTATGGGAAGTAAGAAATGTGCCAGACGAGGTCCAAGATCCCGGGCCGGATTGATGGCAAAACCTGTGGTTCCGCCAAGAGCAAAACCGATCACCATAATCAAGGCGCCAACAACTAATGGATTCAGACCTTCTGTAAAAGTAGTGGTGCCCATAAAGAGCAAACTGAAAACAAGAACCGCTGTTCCAATGATCTCACTGATCAGGTTATGGATATATGACCTTACGGCCGGAACGGTTGCAAAAGAACCTAATTTGGCACCTGGGTCATCAGTTCTTGACCATAATGGAATATAAAAGATCCAAACAATAAACCCGCCGGAAAATGCCCCGGCAACCTGAGAGAGTATATATCCAGGAACTTTGGTCCAAGGAAATTCGCCGACAAAGGCAAAGCCCAATGTAACTGCCGGATTGATATGAGCCCCGCTGATACTTCCCACCCCATAGATGGCGAAAGTGACAGCCAAACCCCAACTGACAACGATCGTATTCCAACCGGATCCAAAGGCCTTGGAATCTTTCAAAACAACACCGGCCACGACCCCGCCACCGATAAGAATGAGAAAAAAGGTTCCAAGAAATTCTGCGAGGTATATTGACATGGGTTTGGTTTTGTTTAGGACAATTTACAAATTATATTGAATATTGTTTTCTTTTTGCTACAATGCTACAATGCTACAATGCTACAATGCTGCAATGCATGAATGAATGTGGGTGTTCTATATTAAAATAGGTTTAAAGAGAAAATTAAAATAATACATGAGTAGTCACATTCAGCGGAGCTAATGCCTCAATAATCTCAAATCTTCAATCTCAAATCAACATTCTCCAATCTCCAATTAAAAAGCATTGTAGCATTGAAGCATTACATCATTGATCTAATCCAAATCCTTCCGATTCTTAAACCGATTAAACATGAAATAGGCAATAACCACCAAAACTACGAACGGAAGATAGGTGCCAATTACAACACCAATTTCATAGCCTTTGTCTGGCGCATTTTGCATTTTTTCTTCGATATCCACTTGAAGAAGGAGGAGTAGGATCAGGTTCATCATCATCTAAGATCTTAGTTTAGCTAGTGCTTCATTAGTAAAATCAGACAGCACCAATTTACCGGTTATCTCTGCTCTTTGAATTAACAGTTCATCCCAATGTTCTGTGCCTTCCCAGAAGATCTTTTTCATTTCCAGTAAGGCTTCTGGATTGTATTGTGAGAGCTGCTGTGTAAGAATGTCAATTCCGTTATCCAAGTCTCTGGTGTTTTCGAATACTGTATTAAAAAGACCATTTTTTTCTGCCCAGTAGGCTGTTTTCCAACTTTTAGCTTCTAAGCTTAAGGCACTAAAAGCTGAAATACCCATTTTTCTTTCAAGGGCAGGCGCAATCACAAAGGGGCCAATACCAATACTTAGTTCTGACAATTTGATATCTGAAGCTTCTGTTGCAAAACAATAGTCACAAGCCGCTGCAATGCCAACACCACCACCTACAGATTTACCATGAACACGACCAATGATCAATTTGGAACACTTCCTCATTGAATTAATAAGATTTGCAAAACCAGAGAAAAAGGATTTGCCTGATGCTGCATCATTAACAGCTAGTAATTCATCAAATGAGGCCCCAGCGCAAAACGCTTTTGTTCCCTCACTTTGTAAAACAATCACCTTGACGCTGTCATCGTCACTCAGTCTGTTAAAAGTATCCACCAATTTTTGAAGTAATTCACTTGGAAAGGAATTACTCTTGGGATGTGAAAAAGTCACTGTTGCGATGTAATGGTCAATATGGGTGTAGATTGTACCGGACATGTTTTTTGATTTTTGAATGATGATTGCAGATTTTTGATCTTTGATTTTAAACAAGTGGATGTAATAATGCGACAAGATACTTCAGAAATCTCCAATCTCCAATCTTCAATCTCAAATCAGCTATTAGCTTTTCCCACTCGCAGCAACACTTCTGTCAATTTTTCTCATCAAGCCTTGTAAAACTTTACCCGGACCTAATTCGATAAATTCTGTTCCTCCGTCAGCGATCATTTGCTGAATGGTTTGGGTCCATTTAACAGGTGCTGTTAATTGTGATATAAGGTTCTTTTTTATCTCAGCAGCATCAATTACGGCACTGGCAGTTACATTTTGATAGATCGGACAGATTGGATTATTAAATGTTGTATTTTCAATTGCTGCAGCCAATTGCTCTCTGGCGGGTTCCATTAATGGCGAATGAAAAGCGCCTCCCACAGGAAGTACCATGGCCATTCTGGCTCCTTTTTCTTTGACAGTTTCACAAGCAAGAT
>CAJQNF010000023.1 GCA_905479625.1 uncultured Flavobacteriaceae bacterium
TAAAGCTCAGCAAGCCATCAGGTTCAATATTTTTCAATTGAATCAGACCTATTCTGGGGAAGATTCAAGGTTAAATATCGGCCCAAAAGGCTTCACCGGTGAAAAGTACGGTGGCAGCACATATTGGGATACTGAAGCTTATTGCATTCCTTTTTATATGAGTACCAAGGATAAAAATGTGGCCAAAAATTTATTGATCTATCGATATAACCAATTGGACAAGGCCATTGAAAATGCTGAAAAACTTGGTTTTAAAAATGGCGCAGCACTCTACCCCATGGTGACCATGAACGGAGAGGAATGTCATAATGAATGGGAGATCACCTTTGAAGAAATTCATCGAAACGGAGCCATGGTATATGCCATCTATAATTATGTGAATTATACCGGCGATTTTGACTATGTTGTGTCTCACGGAATGGAGGTAATTGTTGCCATTGCAAGATTCTGGGACCAAAGAGCGACTTACTCATCTGATAAAGAACAATATGTCATCCTCGGTGTTACCGGACCCAACGAATATGAAAACAATGTAAACAACAATTGGTATACAAATTTTCTTGCCAAATGGTGTCTTGAATACGCGCTTGAAAACCTTGACATACTCAAAGACGATTATCCTGAAGAATATCTGAGAATTGTTGAAAAAGTGAACCTAGATGAGACAGAAATGACCTCATGGGCCAAGGTTTCAGATCAAATGTATTTTCCTTACAGCAAAAAATATGATGTCTTTCTGCAACAAGACGGTTTTCTGGACAAGGAACTTGTTCCGGTTGATCAACTTGCAAAATCCGAAAGACCCATTAATCAAAAATGGTCTTGGGACAGAATCTTAAGATCTCCTTACATAAAGCAAGCCGATGTGTTGCAAGGCTTCTATTTTTTCGAGAACCTCTTTGATGAGGAATCGCTTCAGAAGCATTTTGATTTTTATGAACCCTTAACGGTTCATGAATCATCGCTTTCACCTTGTGTTCATTCTATCTTGGCGGCTAAGATCAATAGAATTGACAAGGCCTATGAAATGTACCTGAGAACCTCCAGACTCGATCTTGACGACTATAACCATGAAGTACATGAAGGACTTCATATCACGAGCATGGCAGGAACCTGGCTTTCTATTGTACAGGGCTTTGGAGGGATGAGAAATTTTAATGATCAATTATCCTTCGATCCAAAAATTCCGAAAAACTGGAAATCCTATTCTTTCAAAATCAAATATAGAGATCACATCATTAAAGTTTTCAAAAACCATGAAGGATGTAAATTCTATAATGAATCTGATACCCCGGTAACCATAACTGTTTCGGGTAAAGAAGTGACAATATTCAATAAAGATTTAGTAATTCTTTGATTTAAAACCTTAATCCATGAAAAAAATACTTGTAACTTTAATAATGCTCTGGGGCATCACAGTAACGGCTCAAATAGATCGTGTTGAACCTCCAAACTGGTGGATTGGATTTAAGGATGCAAGTCTGCAATTACTTGTTAAAGGTGATGACATATCAGCTTATGTACCTGAAATCGCATATGCCGGGGTTAGTATCGAGAAAGTGCATAAGGCCAAGAGCCCTAATTATTTGTTTTTAGATCTTAAAATCTCTTCTGCTGCTAAGCCGGGAAGTTTCACTATTATTTTTGACACCAAAGGTAAAAAGAAGATCAAATATCAATATGAATTAAAAGCAAGAGTAAAACCATCAGAGGAATTTATAGGTTTCAATAGTTCAGACGTGATCTATTTGATCACACCGGATCGCTTTGCCAATGCTGAACCTGAAAATGACATTGTTGCCGGATTAAAAGAATCTCAGATAAACCGTGATGCTGATTATGCCAGGCACGGAGGAGATATCAAGGGTATCACAAATAATTTACCCTATATCTCAGAGATGGGATTCACAGCAATCTGGTCTTGTCCGGTATTGATCAATGATATGGATCAGTGGTCATATCATGGGTATGCCATTACGGATTTATATAAGATCGATCCTCGATTTGGTACCTTGGATCAATACGTTGAACTCTCCTCAAAAGCAAGTGAAAAAGGTGTTAAACTCATCATGGACCAAATTGCAAACCATTGTGGTCTTGAGCATTGGTGGATGAAAGATCTTCCTTTTGAAAATTGGATCAATTATCAGGCAGAATTTGAAGCCGGTGAAAAAACTGTGTATTCAAACCATAAGAGAACAACCAATCAAGACAGTTATGCCGCAAAAATTGACTCGAAAGAGATGACTGAAGGTTGGTTTGTAGACACGATGCCAGATCTGAATCAGGACAATCCGTTTATGGCCAAATACTTGATTCAAAATAGTATTTGGTGGATTGAAACTGCTCAATTGAGTGGAATTCGACAAGATACTTACCCCTATCCTGATAAAATATTCATGTCTAATTGGGCAGGGACCATTATGAAAGAATACCCTAATTTTAGTATTGTTGGAGAAGAGTGGAGCACTAACCCTTTACTGGTTGGTTATTGGCAGAATGGAGCCAATAATAAAGATGGTTATGATTCCAACTTAAAGTCAACCATGGACTTTCCGATGCAAAAAAGTATAATAGATGCCCTTAAAGAAGAAGAAAGCTGGGGTACCGGATTAGTAAAAATCTATGAAGGATTGGCTAATGATTATTACTATCCAAGCCCAAAAGATCTCATGATATTTCCTGATAATCATGACATGGATCGTATCCATACACAATTAAATGAAGACCCCGTGCTTACCAAAATGGCTATGGCCTATCTTTTGACACTGCCCAGGATCCCACAAGTGTATTACGGAACTGAAATCCTGATGCAAAATACGGCCAAACCAGGCGATCATGGGCTTATCAGAACAGATTTTCCAGGCGGGTGGCAAGGAGATCAGGTCAATGCGTTTACAGGAGCCGGATTGAATGAAGAGCAGCTAGATATGCAAAACTATATGAGGACATTACTTCAGTTCAGAAAACAAAATAAGGCCATTCACGAGGGAAAAACCGTTCATTTTTCGCCAAAAGAAGGTATCTATGTAATGTTTAGAATTCTTGATGAACAAGTTGTCGTGTTGATCCTTAATAAAAATGATGAGCCGTTTGAGCTGGATCTTAAAAGGTTTAAAGAAATGACGCTTGAGGATAAAGAACTGACCAACATTTTTACTGGTAAAAAAGTAGTTTGGAAGGACAGTTTAACGCTCGATAAAAAAGGTGCTACGATTTTAACGACCAATAAATAAAAATGACCATGTATAAAAACATACTACTTACTGGAGCTTTTTTACTTGTGCTTTTTATAAGCTGTAAACAAAGTAATCAGAATATAACGTCTGATACCACAGCTTCAACAATTGAAATACCTTTTTTATGGGAAAATGCCAATCTGTATTTTCTATTGACTGACAGGTTCAATAACGCTGATCAGACCAATGACCTCAATTTCAATCGAACTTTAGAAACTGCTCCTATGCGAGGTTTTCAAGGAGGTGATATTAAAGGAATTACTGAGAAAATTAAAGATGGTTATTTCAATGATTTAGGGATCAATGCAATCTGGTTTACACCTGTAGTGGAACAGATTCATGGAGGAACTGATGAAGGAACTGGATTTACCTATGCCTTCCACGGCTACTGGACCAAAGACTGGACCGCTTTGGATCCAAATTTTGGAACTATGGAAGATCTTGCAGAATTGGTATCTGTAGCGCATCAACATGGTATCAGAATCGTGATGGACGCCGTGATCAATCACACTGGCCCGGTCACTGAGAAAGATAAGGTCTGGCCAAATGATTGGGTAAGAACCAGCCCTAAATGCGAATTCAACTCTTATGAAACTGCTGTTCCCTGTGCCTTGGTGGAGAACCTTCCAGATATATTAACCGAGTCAAACGAAAATGTTGAACTTCCGAAAGAGCTCATTGAGAAGTGGAAAAAAGAGGGTCGTTATGAGCTGGAAATGGCTGAGTTGGATGCATTTTTTGAAAGAACGGGTTATCCCAGAGCTCCCAGATTTTATATCATCAAATGGTTATCTGATTTTGTTAGAGACTTTGGTATTGACGGATTCAGAGCAGATACTGTAAGACATATAGAAGAAGAAGTTTGGGCCGAATTTAAAAAAGAATGCGAAACGGCTTTTGACAACTGGAAACAACAAAATACTGATCAGGTATTAGATGACAATAAATTTTATATGGTTGGAGAAGTATATGATTACGACATCATATCTTCTGGGAAAAGTTTTGATTTTGGAGATGTAAAAGTCAATTATTACGATCATGGATTTGACAGTATGATCAACTTTGAATTCAAAAAAAGCGCTAATGAAAACTATGAATCACTATTTTCAACTTATAGCGAAGTTCTTAATAATGAAGCATCAGGCTTTCAGGTTTTGAATTACCTGACCTCACATGATGACGGCAGTCCTTTCGATAAAGACCGAAAAAAACCTTATGAAACAGCTACAAAATTATTATTGTCGGCAGGTTCTGTTCAGATCTATTATGGAGATGAATCAGCAAGAGGCTTGATTATTGAAGGTACTCAAGGTGATGCTACATTAAGGTCATTTATGAATTGGGAGGCTATCAAATCGGACCCGGAGACTCAGTCAATTTTGAATCATTGGCAAAAACTTGGGACATTCAGAAGAGACCATCCTTCTATTGGTGCCGGTACTCATCTCATGATCAGTGAATCACCCTATGTTTTCGAAAGAACTTATACTACAGAAACTTTTAAAGATGCCGTTGTTATTGGCTTAGAGCTTAAAAAAGGTGCTAAGACGATTTCTGTTGCTAAAATATTTGAAGAAGGCGCAACGCTTAAGGATGCTTACTCAAACACAACAACCATAGTAAAAAATGGTTCAGTAGATCTTGACACGCCCTTTACAATTGTATTATTGGAGAATTTATAAACTTAATTTTTTCAGATGAAAAAAAGCATCTTCCCTATATTATTAGTAATATTCGTCTTATTTTTCAGCTGTGAAAAAGAACAAGGTCCAAAAACATCTGAAATGAAGGCTAAAGAGCATAAAAAAGTGATTTACCAGGTCTTTACGCGCCTGTTTGCGAATGACAATACAAATAATAAGCCTTGGGGTACAATCGAAGAAAATGGCGTTAGTAAGTTTGCTGATTTTAACAACAAAGCCCTGTCAGAAATTCGTGATCTTGGTGTAACACATATTTGGTATACGGGAGTTTTACATCATGCCATGGTCGCCGATTATACAAAATTCGGAATTTCAAATGACGACCCGGATGTGATCAAAGGACGGGCCGGTTCACCCTATGCTGTTAAAGATTATTATAGTGTGGATCCTGATCTTGCGGTAGACCCTTCAAAAAGAATGGAAGAATTTGAAGCCTTAATAGGCCGAACACATGAGCAGAAGATGAAAGTTATCATTGACATCGTTCCCAACCACATCGCACGAAAGTATGAAGGGCTTAATAATCCTGAAGGGGTAACCGATTTTGGAGCCAATGATGATAACACTTTAGAGTACCATAGAGACAATAATTTTTATTATATCATAGGAGAATCCTTTCGCATCCCTAAATGGAATAACAATTACAAGCCTTTAGGTGGAGAGGAACATACTTTGGCAGATGGTAAATTTACCGAAGTTCCTGCTAAATGGACTGGCAACGGATCAAGACTATCCCAGCCAGATGAAAATGATTGGTATGAAACTGTAAAAATCAATTATGGAGTAAGACCTGATGGTACCAAAGACTTTGATTCGCTTCCTGATGGCTTTGAAAAAATGGATCATAAGGCGCATTTCGATTTCTGGAAAGATAAAACTGTACCGGATTCCTGGATAAAATTCAGGGATATTGCCCTTTTTTGGCTTTCGAAAGGAGTAGATGGGCTTCGATATGACATGGCGGAGATGGTTCCTGTCGAGTTTTGGAGTTATATGAATTCATCCGTTAAAATGCAGTATCCTGATGCGCTATTACTCGCTGAAGTGTATAATCCGGATCTTTATAGAGACTATATCCGTTTAGGTAAAATGGACTATCTATACGATAAGGTAGGATTCTACGACAGTATCAAACATATGGTGCAGGGCCATGGATGGACAGATCATATTCCTAAAGTACAAGAAGAAGTTGATGATATAGAACACCATATGCTGCATTTTCTGGAAAATCATGACGAACAGCGAATTGCAAGTCCGGATTTTGCAGGATCTGCGAAAAAAGGAAAACCTGCCATGGTGGTTTCTACAACGATCAGTACTTCACCCACCCTTTTATATTTTGCACAGGAAGTTGGCGAACCAGGTGCAGAAAATGCTGGCTTTGGCTCTCCAACACGTACTTCCATCTTCGATTATATCGGTGTACCCCATTTCCAACGATGGGCAAATCATGGACAGTTTGACGGTGGAGCTCTTTCGGCAGAAGAAAAAGAACTACGGTTTTTTTATCAAAAATTGCTATCATTTTCGATCAATAGTGAAGCTTTGATGGGTCAATACAAGGAAATACATTACTATAATAAAGATCAAAATAATGCTTATGATCATCGAATTTTTTCTTTTGTAAGATGGTCAGAAAATGAACAATTGATCATCCTCTCAAATTTTGATACAGAGAATCGGTATGATCTTGACCTTAAGCTACCAGAAGAAATAGTTGAGGTATGGCAACTAGAAGATGGCCTTTACAACCTGGAAGATCAACTTTCAGAAAGATCTCAAAACACTTTGATAGTAGAAAACGGTCAGGGGAAAATAAAAATTCAATTGGAGCCTTTGGCTTCCAATATTTATAAATTACACAAAAATAAATAGGTTGCTTTTTTTTAGAAAACAACCTATTTACTCATCATGAGGGGCATATACATATCTACAGCTCATTCATCTTCTGTTGATCAACAATTTTTGTTTATTATGGATCATGATTTCTTTAATGATCCCAAATATTTTCTTTTTGACATATTTGAATTTCAATACATAGCTTTCAAAGTCTTTTTGAATCGCGTTCTTAGCGTTATTTAAATATTTCTCTAGATTTTCATGATCTCCTTCTAAAACTGAGGCGATTTTTTTGTTGTGCTGATGGATTTCCTCAGTAAGTTCAACTCCCATTTGTTCGACCTCTTTTAGTTTTCTAATCAGCTTTCTTGTTGTTTCATATAAATTTTCACTACTCAATTCAAGAAAATGACTACTGAGTAAATGTTCCAAAAATAATTGCTCATCATTCATGAATTCCAATTCATTGATCCATAATACAATATTGTCGTGAAGGCTATATAAATTGCTATTTGTCTTTTCCATAATACTCGTTTTATTGGAAATTTATTTTGATAAAATAGGGAGTCAAAAGACTCCCTATTTCAATGATCAATGAACCTCAATCACTCGTTTTGGAGTACTTTCATCCACATGAAGTTTATTCAAAACTAATTTCAAGATACCACGCTTATAGGTCGCATCGATCATTTCATCTTCATTTACATTATCTGGTAATGTAAATGATCTAAAGAACGAATTGTAATTGAACTCGCGTCGAGTAAAATTATCCTCTTCTTTCTTCATCTCTTCACTGTTCTCAGCAGAAATTTTTAATAATCCATTTTCAATGGAAATTTCAAAATCATTTTTGGTAAAACCTGGCGCTGCAATTTCAATTTCAAAAAGGTCATCTTTTTCTTTTACATTCATTGCAGGAATCCACTTGTTTTCCATAAATAAGTCATTGGTAAGTAACCTGTCCGAACCTAAAAGGTCTGTAAACATGGTGTCATACCAAGGTAATCTGGGTTTTTTAAATTTTACAAGTGTCATAACAAAACATTTATAATTAATAACAGATTAAAATTACAATGAAGTCTAATTCTTTACAATGACTCAGGTCAATCAGGACGATGATCTTCATCAAAAAAAGTTACCCCGAAAAGGGGCAACTTTCTCTTCCTTACAAAATGCTTTTCTTATAAAAATGCGCCATCTTCATCAACTTTGACTCGAATGGTTTTTTTGCCATTTTCCAAGACGATCTTGTATTGTTTTTTAACGCCTTGTTTAGCGTCATAATTGACCTTGTAAACATCCTTGGCTATTTTCCATCCAGGGAACCTTTCTGCTACAGAATAAGCGACGTCATGCGGTAAGGCAACATTTGTGAACTTTTCAATTGTATAAAGAATCTTTCCGTCACGATCGTAGGCTGCCACTATTTTTCCTTCAGGAATATAAAAGTAAACCCGATAAAAATCACTTCCGTCTTCATAAAATTCTGAACTCCTAACGTCAAATTTGGCCACCATATCTTCGAGAAGTTTCACTGGAACTGCAGCTTCGGAGTTATCAATACTATTCAGGTATTTATAATTTGTAGCATGAACCTCAACTTCAGGTAACATGCCATCATTAATAACCTGAGCGTAGAATTGGGTGGTTAACCCAAGTGCTAATAGACCTAACAATAATTTTTTCATGATGCTTTTGGTTTTAATTAATACTGTTACTCATTGCTAGGTATAAAATTACTTAAGTACACAATATTGGTCAATGACGAGGCTCATAAGAATTAATGATCTTCATCAGTAATAGATCAAAACATCATAAAATATTAATGCAAATTGGGAAACAGGCATAAAAAAAGAACAGGAAGTTTTAATTTCCTGTTCCCTTTGAATCAAAAATACCTTTTATACTTTAAAATATCCTACATTAAATTCCTCATCAGATCTTAATCATCAGCCAGATATTCATCAATCTATAAAACCTATTTTTGGTTCTAAGGCCCTTCAAACTTTCACTTGAACTGCCTCTTAATATTTCATAGAATTTGATCTAGTACCGCATAAATTGCGGTTCTTTAATTTAATACATCAAACCTACAACACCAAATAAAGCAAAACAATGATCATGATCAATGGTAAAATTGATTCTGATCAATTATGGGCCTTTTAATAAGGAACCCATTGATAAGCCTGATTTAACAAAATCAAGCCTACGAGAAATAATAAGAATAAGAAAAACTGAAACCACTTAAAATCTATGTTCTGAATCCATTTATTTGCAAAACCCGGAAATGCAAACTGACTTATTCCTTTGGATAAACTAAACCATCCAAAAAGGGTGATAATGACCCTCCAATCTTTTACCCAGAGATTATGTGCCAAAATGTGTAATAACCCGATAATGATCCCAAGAATCGATAAAATGATCATGAATTTATCATCTTTTGCGAAGGCAAACATTTGTTTGATCCTCTTTGGATAGATAATAAAAAGAACAAAAAACAGCAAAAAGAACCATCCCCAAAATTTGGCTAAAAAAATTGAAATATCCATGTTTATTCATTTAAATGATGAATCACAAATAAAGGTATCGTTGAATGAAAGCTCAGCGCCCTGACTTTGGGCTTAAAAAACAATCTTTGGAAGAAACCATAATGTCTGCCAATGATTGCGATCATATCGATATCACCTCTGCTTTGGGTAAAACAATTTAGACCTTCTTCAAAATCAGAAGAAGAGAGCGTATAATACTTATGTTTGATATTCACTAAAAAGGAACTCAGTTTTCTTTTATTTTGTTCCTGTGTTTCATCCAAGTCTGCTTTTTCGCTAAAATGAACTATTCTGATCATCGTATTGTTCATCTCTGCTAAACTGATTAATGGTGCCAAATCTTCAAAATCATAATCGATCTGGAAATCAGTGGGAAAAACAATCTCTTTTGGAGGCTTGTATGTTTGATTTTCCGGCACAGCTATAACGTTACATGAACTTCTTATAATCACATCGCCTGTGTTGCTGCCCATAAAGATCTCCTTAGCCCCTGTAGCTCCTTTGGTTCCCATAATAATGAGCTCAATGTTTTTTTCATCCACCACCTGATGTACTGCCAAATTGAACAGATTGTAGTCGCTGATGGTATTAAATTCATGTTTTTTATTCTTTGGAATCCATTCCAGAAGCTTCTGCATTTCCTGTTTTGAAGTATCATGCATTTCTTCCTCCAAAGCGGCTAACTGAGCAACATTCTGATCCATCAATTCTTCATTAGCCAAATATGGGATCTTAAAAACATTCAGTAAATAGAACTTACATGGGATATCTTTAAACAGTTGACTGGCATATTCAATCGCATTGATTGAATTTTCTGAAAAATCCGTAGGTAATAATATATTTTTCATGACCCATAGTTTTATGTGTCTTAAAACTATAACAATCCTTGAACTATATCACTGACCTTGATCAAGGTAACAATTGATTTTCGTCAACTTCACTGAATCCTTTCCAATTTATCCTTCTTGAGAATGTGAATTTTATTTTTATTTGTGCTGATTAATTCTTCTTCTTTGAAGTCCGTCAGGGTCCTTGTTAAAGTTTCCTTTGCAATCCCCAAAAAACTTGCCAGATCCGATCTGGAGATCTCAATAGACTTGTTGTTTCCTCTTTTTTCTTGTAGTTGTAATATGGCGTCTGCTGTTTTTCTTCTTACAGAATCATAAGCCAGATGCATTAAATGGTCTTTAACGAATTCAAGATCATGAGTAATTAAGTCAATAAAATTCAAGCTCAACTGAGGATTTGACTTGATCAATTCCAAGAATTCATGTTTTGGTATTCTTATAATTTCTGTATTCTTTATGACTTCCGCATTTTCTACATAAGGTTTGTTTTCAAGAAAGGAAGTAAAACCGAAAAAATTTTTATCCGAGAAAATTTCTGTGATCAATTCCTTGCCGTCATGATTGATCTTAAATGTTTTTACCTCTCCTCTTACAATGTAAAAAATATGGTTGCTTATGCTTCCTTCACAATAGATAGTTGCTCCTGGTTTATATTCGATGACTTCATTATGTTCAAATGCTTTTTCAATCTCTTCTAAGCGCCATTTTTTATTTACTTCAGATTCATGCTTACCGTTATTTTCCATGATTTCCTTTCTTTTTAATCTGGATGCCACTGCGCTAAGTAATTCTGATTCTTCAAAAGGTTTTGAAATATAGTCGCTCGCTCCAAGATCCATTCCTCTTCTAATGTCCTCATGTTTGGTTTTGGCAGACATAAAAATAACCGGGATCCTTTGAAGTGACTTATTTCTCATCATGATCTGTAAAACACCGTATCCGTCAAGTTCAGGCATTAAAATATCGCAAATTATAAGATCCGGCTTAAAAAATGTGGCTTTTTCCAAACCAGCCTTGCCATTTTCCGCTGTGATCACCTCATAATTAGCTAGTTGTAAAATTTCAGCAGTATTCTCTCTGACAATTTTATCGTCTTCGATTATTAGAATCTTTTTTTTCATAAGCTTACATTAATGATTCGATTCAATAATATTATCTTTTAAAACCTGGGTTTTTAATTTTTCGTAATCAATGGGAAGCTTAAGAAATACTTTAGTTCCCTTGTTTTCTTCGCTTTGTATTTCAATACTGCCATTTAGCTTATCCAAATAACGCCTTACAGTGTTAAGCCCTATCCCTGTGCCTTGAACGGTAAGCGCATTTTTTCCTCTGTAAAACTTGTCAAAAATATACTTCTGGGCATCTTTTGAAATTCCTATACCCTGGTCTTCAATCGACATCTTCAATAAATCATTTCTTTCAACTTTTATCTTGATCACGGAATGTTCCGGAGAATATTTAATGGCATTGTACAATACATTTTTTATAATTATCTCTACAGCTTTTCTGTCTTGCCATACTTCAATCGGAAATTTACAAGGTGTAATTTCAATTCTTTGTCCCTCCTTGAGAATCGCCTTACTGTCTTGTAAAATTTTATTGATCAAATCACAAAACCTAAACTTTGATAAGTATAAAGGATAGTTTTCACTTTCCGTTTTCTCCAGAGAGATAAAATCATCAAGGATATTATTTATCTGAATGGCAAGCGATTTAATTGTAGTAACATGTTTGGCAATTTTTTCATCAGTTGTCTTCTCATTGTATTTATCGATTAAACTTGCCGAAGTCATAATACCGCTTAAAGGAGTTTTGAATTCATGCGAAACCATGGAGATGAATTTTGTTTGCATAACATTGAGTTCCTTTTCCCTTGTAAAGGCCATATTTACCTTTTTTTCGGCAATGACTCTTTCTTTGATCTCTTCTTTAAGTTTCAAGTTAGATCTTTCAAGTTTTGAAACGATATTTATCAATTGGGCTGTTTGTTGTTTAACCTCAAATTCCAGGTTTCGATTCTTTTCTTTAATGCGATGCTCCTTCTGCTTTCTGACGCTAATTTCCGAAATGAGCGCCTTAGCGAAAAAAGAACCCTCATGATTAAAATGATTTAAACCAATTTCCAGATCGAGTATTCTTCCATCCTTATGTAATCCTAAAAATTCCCGCCCTTTTCCCTTTTTATATTTTTTAGGAACTTTTGTGTAAGAATCAAATTGTTTGAGATGAATGTTGCGATGAGATTCAGGAATGAGCAGTGCTATCTTTTTACCGATTAATTCTGCTTTTTTATATCCAAAAATATCCTCCAGAGCAGAATTTACCATTATAATTCTTCCCTCTTCATTTGCTATACATAATCCTTCTAAAAGAGAATCAAAACAAATTTTGTAAAAAACTTCATCGCTTTTAAGCATGGTTTTAGTTTTTCAAAAATTTAGTATAGGAAGTTACGAAAAAATTCGTTTGTTATAAAATATTGGTAAGTATTTAAGGCTATTACATATTCATTCTAAATAACGAGTTTTCAATTCGTTATCCTATGACTTGCCCATTTTTATAAGTAGTTTTATTGACTAAGCGACCCTCCTCATCATAGGTTTCAAACTCACCGGTCAACTTACCTTCTTTGAAGAATCCTTTTCTTTTTAATTTTCCATTCTCATGATATATTTCAAATGGTCCGTTTTCCTTGCCTTTTAAATAATAACCTTTTCTTTTTAGGTATCCATTTTCATAATACATATGAAAAACACCTTGCTTCTCTCCCTCCAAGTATTCAGTCTTCACATAGAGCATCATATTTTCATAATAATTCTCATACACCCCCTTAAGTTGGTCATTTGCGTAAAAAGCCGTCTCCTTTAGATCCCCATTCTCATAATATTTTAAAGCAGGGCCTTCTTTCTGACCATTTTGGTAACTTATTGTAGATTTCAGGTTCCCGTTTTCGTAGTATCTCTTTTGTATCCCGTCATACCTGCCATCAGCATGTTTTCCTTCTGCTTCTTTATGACCATTTTTATAATACATGGTCAAGGCCCCATGATACTTTCCAGATTTAAAATTCGTTTTGATCTTTAATTGTCCGTTTTCGTAGTACTCCTCGTAAGCTCCATGATATTTGTCATCCTTAAAAGAAGTCTTTCTGTTTAGTTGCCCGTTTCCATAATAAAGTTCATAAGACCCGTTTTTAAGTCCATTCTGAACAGTATACTTTAATTTAGGAGAGCTATAATTCTCATATACAATTCCATTGTACTGAGCCTCGTTGGCATAGAGTATCATTTTGCCGTCGATATTCCTTTCTTCTATTTCAGATACATGTACTTTATCCTGAGCATTAGACATCAAACCACACATCAACACAAGAAAAAGCATAATGATTTTTTCTTTCATTACATCAAGATTAATTTCACCAAACCGGTCAAAAATAGAAAATTATCCTGAAATACAAAATTATTTGTTCATTGGACTTGTAATTTGTTGCTAACAAAATTCCCTGAGAATGAGTTTGTTGTGATGATCAAATGACAAAATAAAAAGAAAATATGGCCAGAAAATTATATATTCTCTTTTAAATCAGACCCATAAATTAATTCAATACTTGATTTCGAAATAATGGCAATTCCCATCAAAAGAATGATAAACACGAAACCTTTCACCACAGTAGCTATAGGTTCTAATTCAGGCACATAAAATTGAATCGAGGCTCCGAAGACCATAAAGAGGGTTGTAATGAAGATCATTCCTGCGATACTTTTAAAGATTGCTTTCATATTGCTTTTAATTAGATAGTTCAAATATATCTCTAAAACAATGATATAAAGCCGACATGTTATGTCTCACCTTCCTTTAATCTCTTTTCAAAACAGATACTGTTAATGACCTCTGCATACTGACCATAGTTGGAAATTCTTTGATACCCTTTATTTTTATACAGGGCAATCGCCTCTGGTTGTCTTTTTCCAGTTTCCAATCTGCACCTATTAAATCCTAATTCTAAAGCCCATTTCTCCAATTCCGCTAAAACAGAACCGGCTAAGCCTCTTCCTCTCATCTCTCTTAATACGAACATTCTCTTGACCTCCATCGTCTGACCATCCAAAACCTTAATCGCACCACAACCAATTGCTTGATTGTTTTCTTTTATGAGTACGATATGTGCCAAATGGTCAATATGATTGAATTGCTGATAAAAAGAATGTTCATCACCATCTGTCTCAGCCAATTCCTTATCCAATAAGGCTACGAGTTCAATAAAATCTGTATCCGAAGCATCCGTTCTATATAATCTAGGCATTATGTAAGATTGTCAATTAAAAATCGCTACTATTCAAGACCAATTTTATAGGTTGTTAGCGCTCTTTCTCTGGCGAATTTATGATCTACCATTGGCTCGGCGTAATCTTGTGTGTCAAATTCAGGTATCCATTTTCTGATATAGACCATTTCTTTATCGAATTTTTTAAGCTGTTCCGACGGGTTAAAAATTCGAAAATAAGGTGCTGCATCACATCCTGTACCCGCTGCCCATTGCCAGTTTCCATTATTTGATGATAGTTCAAAATCCAGAAGTTTAGACGCAAAATAAGCCTCTCCCCAACGCCAGTCGATCAGTAAATGTTTGCACAGGAACCCTGCTGTAATCATCCTTACCCTATTGTGCATACAACCTGTCTCATTCAATTCTCTCATTCCGGCATCAACCATAGGATAACCCGTTTGACCCAGGCACCATTTCTCAAAATCGGCCTGATCATTTCTCCAGATAATACCATCATATTTCGATTTAAAATTTTGATGAACCACTTTTGGATAATGGAATAGAACCTGCATAAAAAATTCTCTCCAAATCAGTTCGCTAAATAATACATCACTTGACAACCTAACCTCTTCTACAAGTTGACGAATACTAACGGTTCCAAAACGCAGGTGAGGACCCAAATGGGTACTTCCGGCCTTAGATGGAAAATCGCGATTTGACCCATATTGATTCATTCGGGACAAATCAAAGTCCTTTACTTTTATAGTTGATTTCTTAAAGCCCAGTTTTTCTAAAGATGGGAAAGAAGTTTTTTGTTTAAAAAAACTGTCAAAATTTACAGACTTGTTTGACACAGTTGGCGTAAATTTCTTTAACCATTTATTCTTATATGGCGTAAAGACATGATAGGGCTCATTGTTATCCTTAACGATCTCTCCTTCTTCAAAAATGACCTGATCCTTAAACTGGTGAAATTCAACAGATGCTTCGGTTAATAATTCCTTGACTTTTTTATCTCTGTCGCGAGCATAAGGTTCATAGTCTTTGTTACTATAAACCTTTGAAATATTTTCTTTGCTTAGTAATTCTTTCCACACCTCAAGAGGATCTCCTTTCACTACCAGAATTCCGCTGCCCTGTTTTTTAAGCTTATCGTCTAAAACCTTGAGTGATTCATGAATAAAGCCAATTCGGGGATCATCCTCAGAAAGTTCATTAATGATCAGCTCGTCAAATATAAAAAGGGGTATTACAGATTCATCTTGGGCCAAAGCCGCTAACAAACCTGTATTGTCATCAAGTCTTAGATCTCGACGAAACCAAAAAATAACGTTACTCATAGCTACAATACATTTAAAGAGTTATTCAATTCGCCGAAGAGACTATGTTTTTAAGCATTCCATTAAAAATAAAACCATGCAACGGATAAACGGCATACCAATATAAGCGACCCATCAATCCAACAGGTCTAAAGGTTGCAGTTTGCACCAGCTTTCCATTTTTTATTCTGAATTCTAACCAGGCCTCTCCGGGGAGTTTCATCTCTGCAAACAATAATAACCTGCCTTCCTTTTTATCGGCATATAAAACCCTCCAAAAGTCAACTGCGTCACCTGAATTCAGTTCTATTTCACTTGTCCTGCCTCTTCGCAGCCCAACGCCTCCAAACAATTGATCCAGAAAACCACGAAATTTCCATAACCAGTTGGCATAATACCACCCATTTTGTCCTCCAATTCTCCAAATCCGATCGACAGTGGTATCAAAATCATCATATTTTAATTCTCTTTGATCCTTAAAACAGCCAAAGGTAGGCACATTGATAAAATCGGAAATATTCATTTCCAAGGTCCCGCTGCTCATAGCGTCCTTCCAACTTGACAAAATTTCATTATTTTCTATCTTACTGAAAGCCTTGATCAGCGACTCCTTGTAACTTATAGGCTCTATACCAAGCGTTTTTGCCCAATCATTATTTCGGCAAATCACTTCGATTTTCATGCTATTTACTAGCGCTATAGCCAGATTATAGGAAGTTGAAGTAACAAAGTACAACCAATAAGAAGACAACCTGGGTGTCATAACAGGAATAATATAAATATATCTCTTAAGATTTCTAACTTTCCCAAATTCAAGGAGCATCTCCTTATAAGTCAAAATATCAGGCCCACCAATATCAAAATCTTTGTCATATCCTTTTTCGTTAAATATCGTTTTCTCGAGAACACTAATTACATCTGAGACGCCAATTGGCTGGCATTTGGTATTCAACCATTTTGGGGTAACCATCACTGGCAATTTTTCAACGAGATCCCTGATAATCTCAAAAGAGGCACTTCCTGACCCAATAATTATTCCTGCTCTAAGCGTGGTCAAACTATAATTTCCTTTTCCTAATTCTTCTTCAACCTTCTTTCTGGAAGACAAGTGCTTTGATAAATTATCTTCATTGATAATGCCACTGAGATAGACCACATGCTTTACCTGAGTTTCGTTCATGGCTTCCTTAAAATTAAGCGCAGATTGAAATTCAAGTTGTTCATAATCCTTTGAAGAAGACATGGAATGAACCAGATAATAGGCCCCATCAATGTCATCTGGAATATTTGATAAAGAATCTCTATCCAAAAGATCTAATTCAATGACTTGGACTTTAGATCTTAAAGATTCGGGAGGGTTGAACCTTTTTCGATCCCTGACGCAACAAATTACTTCATGTCCCTTTTCTACCAAAACCGGCAGTAATCTCTTTCCGATATAACCTGTTGCTCCAGTCAATAGTATCCTCATAAATTGTTTAATTTGAGTTTTTTGTTGATTTAATTTCTTTTAAAAGGTTTCTTATTTCACGGAGTACTTCGAGAGATTCATCTTCTTTTGATACTGAAACATCACCTTTCGGCTGGCTAACGCGCAATTCTCTTTGTTCTAATACCTGCTGTTTAAATTTCTCTGCCTCAACAATTCCTATGAGTTTCATGTCGCTTCCATCTGGATTGCTACCTCCTGCTGTCTCAATTTTCAATACGCGTAATTCCAATAAATTCAAAATCGGATTTTGAAGAAAGGTGAGGTCCTGAATATTTTCCAACGGGATTGTTTTTTCAACCATAAAAAACGCTCCTTGTCGAAAAATAAGATGGCGGGAAGTAAGCTTACAATTCAGGTTTTCATAATAACGTCTGCTAAAATATTGGCCAAAACCAAGTAACCAAATGATCAAAAATGGGATTCCTATAATCGTAATAAAAAGAAAAAAGCCTACATATAAAAATATATAAGTCTTGATTTTTACACTAAAATCGGCTTTTTTTATTATTTGGGTCTGGTTCATATGAAGTTAGTTAAGTAAATTTTTTGGAATATAGATTATAGAGATATTTTGTCTATAAAAATACTGAAAATATGTATCAGTTTCCTCAAAGCTGATCTTATTGAAGTTTATCATTGTTATTCAGCAATGTATAAAGGCACTACCTCACTAAAAAAATTATCTTTGTGTGTATTGAATATTCTTTAAAGTATCAAAAATCAATGAAAAAAGTAATTATTTTATTTCTTTTGGCCCTACTTAGTTGTGCGCCAAACGAAAAAGACCTTAAAGGAAGTAAAGACCTTCAACGGTGGAAGGAACAAGCCGAAAACGTAGAAATTATAAGAGATGATTTTGGAGTTCCCCATGTTTATGGAAAGTCAGATGCTGATGCTGTTTTTGGTTTATTATATGCACAGTGCGAGGATGATTTTAACCGAGTGGAGCAAAATTATATTTGGGCCACAGGTCGATTAGCCGAAGTAGAAGGAGAAGAAGCGCTGTATAGTGACTTACGCGCCAAATTATTTATGACCCAAGCTGAAGCCATTA
>CAJQNF010000024.1 GCA_905479625.1 uncultured Flavobacteriaceae bacterium
TCCTGATTGGCTTCATAAGCATCAGGTTTCGTTCCTGCTAATAGAAAGGTTTTATCTCTGTAATGTTTTACCTTATCATAATCCTGGTATTTCTGATAAGGAGAAATGCTATGACAAACGATAGCATTCAACGAATCGTCATATGCAGCTGATTGATTCATCCATGACATATAGCCCACTGGAAAGTAAGGAAACAACCTTAAGTTTCTTTTTTGCTTTGAATTATTGGTCACCTTTATGCTCCATAGCTCTACGAGGTCATCACTGGTTAAAGACAGCTTCATGCTGATTTCCAACCCGTTCTTTTTTACGATCCAATAAATGTCGCTTTGCCCAGCAGAGAAACAAAACTCCTCAGGCATCGATTTAACAGGCTCATGTGGTATAGAAAATAATTCTTTATGGTCTAGATCTTTAACATAACAAAACCTACCTGCATGATGCGAAAAATAGGGCTGTTCGGGCTGCATAAAGGTTTTTGCTTCCAAATTAGGAGCATGGGCATACTTTGCGGGTTCTGGCTGCATAAACTGAGCAACTGCAAAACCCCTGCAATTCATATGGATCATCATCTTGGTATTCCAAAGAAAGGCAGCAGCCTTTGGCATTTTTACAGGACTGTATAAATTTAATCTTTTCCCTTTATCAATAGTTTCTATCAACATATGCTACTGTTTCGCTAGTGGTGATGTTTATTAAGAATTTCTTTCACTCAGGTCCTTCTGAATTTGCTCTAACTTTCTTTCGCTCAAGTCATAAAATTTAAGTGCAAAAATTGCTACAAAGGCAAAAAACGCAGGGACCAAAGTTTGAAGCCAGACAATTCCTGTTAAGGAAGCCCCTTCTTGAATCGTATTGGCGGCATAACCCAAAGAAGCCAAAACCCATAGAATACCGGCAGAACCTAAAGCGCCTCCAAGTTTTTGTGAAAATGTAGCTGCAGAAAAAGTCATGGCTGTGGCCCTTCTTCCTGTTTTCCATTCATTAAAATCAGCTGCGTCAGCGTACATTGACCAAGCAATGGGGGATTTTGGACCTAAAGCCAGACTGATCAGAATATTCAGCAAAAACATCATTTTAATTTCTATAGGAAAGTCAGCACTGTCAATTAAGACCTCTCCTTGCTCATCTAATTTAAAAACACTGATCACCCGTTTTCCCTCTTCTCCGTTTGCTGAGGCCTCTAATGTGAGGGTTCCAGAGTTATTGCCTATGGTTACCAGATCTTTCATAAACCAGAAAACACCTGATTGATGTTCTACCCATCTGTAACTGGCCTCTGGATCATATGCCCCATCCAGTAATTCGGAAGCCACAAGCTCGGTTGATTGCTCTTTGTTTACCGTGACGACGCCTATAGACTCTGGTTTAGGAATAAAAGAAAACGCTACGCTAAGCGTTCCCACAATAGCCATTAGTAACATGAGCAGCTTAGCCTTGTCCATTAATTTGGTCAGGTATGGGGAAAATAAACACCCAATAGCATAAGCTGCCATTTGTACGCCTATAAAAGCACCCATCAAATCTGGTCTTTCTACAAAGTATTTAAAATAATAAGTTGCTGAACTGCCCCTAAAAACAATAGTCATCATGATGATCATCGCCAATGCAAAAAGAATAATCCAAGGCTTGTTATTGAGCAGGTCTTTAATATCATCTAATGGTTTTGTGTTTTGTCCTTTCGGAGGCTGTATTCTTTCTTTTGTGCTTAAAAATGTAATGACAAAAAGGATAGTCGCTATAGTAGCATATAGTACCATAGTCATTTTCCAGCCATAGGCCTCGTTTCCATTTGCAAAATATTCAGCCAAACCAGGCGTAAAAGCACCCACTATGATACCCGTTGTATAGGCGAAGAAAAAACGCCAGCCAAAAATTTTGTTTCTTTCAGCAGCATTTGCTGTTATAACTCCGGCCAAAGATGAGTAAGGTGTACTTAAAATCGTATAGCAAAGCATCATCATGGTATAGGTGGCATAGGCCCAAATGATTTTTCCGGTATCACCTAAATCTGGCGTACTCATTGTCAGTATAGCGGCTGCAGCCATGGGTACCGCACCAAAAAGCAGGTAAGGTCTGAACTTCCCCCAACGTGTATTTGTCCTGTCAGCAATGGCCCCCATAGCAGGATCTGTAAAGGCATCAACAATTTTTGTTACCAAAAACATGGTTCCTGCAGCGGCTGCCGACATCCCAAATATATCCGTATAAAAATAAGAGAGATAAGAACCAATAATGATCCAGTAGAAATTAAATCCGGCATCACCCACAGCATATCCAATGGTTTCTTTTAATGAAATTGCCGATAATGTGCCTTTTTGTGAATTGCTATTTTTTTCTGACATGAAACGGGTTAAATAATTGACTTTTTTGAAAAAATTCTCTCAAATGTAATAAAATATAATTAGAATTTTAGGACTGAATCAAGGCCCGTTTTAATCTGTAAACCTAAGTCATTTAACTAAATAAGATAATCAGTGCTCCAGCTGCAGTTACTACTAGTACCAGCTTTCTATATAAGTCATTATTGATGCGCTTGACCAGTTTGATCCCCAGAAAAAAACCGATGATTATGGCTGGTGCCAGGATCAGGTTTAGTTGCAGTGTTTCTGTGTTGACAGTTTTCCAAACAAAAATATGAAAGGGCAACTTAAATACATTGATAATGAAAAACAGCCATGCAGCAGTTCCAATAAACTCATTTTTTGGTAATCTGATAGCAAGCAAGTATATACTGGCGAAAGAACCTGCTAAGTTGCCAATCATTGAGGTGACTCCAGATAATAAACCCATAAAACTTGAGAAAGCCCAATGTTTAGGTATCCCAAAAGTCTTTGTTCTATCCATCCAGATCATGATGACCACCGTAAGCAGGATAAAAACGGCCATGATCTGTTTAAAAAGGGCTTCAGAAATGCCATTTCCTAACCAAACACCTAATATAACGCCCACAACCATCATCGGTAAGAGCTTCTTTAAAAAATACCATTGCGTATGTCTGTGGTAATAAATCACGGCAAATATATCTGCTGTGATCATCATCGGCATTAAGATTCCGGTAGATGCTTTTCCGCCAAACACGATTGCCATCAGTGTTACAATAACGACTCCTAGTCCTTTGATACCCGATTTTCCTATGCCCAGCAGTAACGTGGCGGTTATTGCCAATCCCAGGTCTAGGTTGGACATATCAAAATGATCCAGAAGTGCAATCAAGTTTGTTTAATTTTGCTGAAATTTAGGCATAAATCCAATGCTGGACTTTTATAATTCAATTCCATGTGTGTGATAATATTGCGCATACCTTTCCTCGGTATCCAGGTCAATGGCCGCTTCCGGGGCATCAATTTGAATTAAACGATTCAGGTGCTTATTGACGATAGATTTTGCACCCACGTCTTCTGTTAAGGTACTGAGCTCATTAAAATATATTTTGCCAAAAACAACCGGAATGCCTCTGCCAGTTCCAAAAGAACTAACAACAATTCTTTCATTATTTATACAGCTGTAAATAAGCTTTTTATAATGATCTAATTTAATTAAAGGTTGATCACATGCAGCAATTAGTAAACCGTCAAATTTAAGATTATTTTCTCTTAAATATATAATGGTTTTCGCAATGGAAGTTCCCATTCCCTGTGACCAATTATCATTGTGAATGATAGTAATATTTGAAGTATCTGTAAGGTTCAGAATTTCCTTTTGATGCGCTCCAAGTACGACAAAAACATGAGCTGCTCCGGCGTCTTCTAATTGTTTGATCACATAGCCAAGCATCGTTGTGTCTTTCCAAGGTAATAATTGTTTAATTGCGGGCATTCTGCTTGAGCTGCCTGCGGCTACTACCACTGCGGCTACTTTAGTATCAAAGGAGGCTCCACTCATCTTAAAGATTTAATTGAAAACGGTAGCCCACGAGATGGGCTACCCAATTTCAACAATGTTAATTACTCTGCTTGGGCCTTTGCATCCTGAATCATTTGCTCATTCGCAGCAACTCCAATTTCAACACGCCTGTTTTTGGCCTGATTATCCTTGGTGTCATTTGGGAATCTCGGTCTTGTCTCCCCAAAAGCTTCCACTTTAAATCGATTTCCGGCTACTCCCTGAGATTTTATATATGCCACTACAGCATCAGCTCGGCGCTTTGACAATTTCATATTATAGTTGTCATCTCCCACACTATCTGTGTGTCCTTCAATCATCAGTTCAGTATCAGGAAATTCTATAAATATTTCAGCAACAGCATTCAAATTTTTCTTAGCATCTGCCGTAAGTTCTGCACTATCAAAGGCGAAATTTACACCACTTTTATCATCAAATATGATTTGAATACCTTCTCCTATGCGCTTAACTTCAGCTCCGGGTACAGCTTCTTCGATTTTGTCAGCTTGCTTATCCATGTGATTTCCAATAAGTCCGCCAGCTGCCCCTCCTATTGCGGCTCCAATCAGTGCGCCACCAATATTTCCACCTATTAAGCCACCAACCAGAGCCCCTGCTGCGACGCCTATTCCTGCGCCTCTTTGGGTTTTATTTGAGTTTTGAATGGCAGTACAACCGAGGTTTAGCGACAATATAACTACCACCGCTAATCCATATATTTTCAATTTTTTGATCATTTTTTGGGGGTTTTAAAGTGCGAAATCTTGTGAAACTTTTGTGAAGGAAAGGACTACATCAAATTCTTTTCCTTCATGAGTTGTTTTAACCCTCATGGTCATCGCATTTTCTTCTAAAGAATCAATCGTAGACCTGTAACCACGGTTTGCTGAGTCAATAGGTTTGTTCTTTTCATCAACGTATTTGAATTGAAACTGGTATGTGCCATCTCCGGGCTCATAAAATGACCAATGAATTCTTGTGGCAACAGCTTCACATTGAGAGCCTGCATTAATACTGTATTTACCTGAGCCATTATTAGGAATAAATACCCATTCACTACCTTTAAAACAGGCAGAATCAGCCATATCAAACAAATTAGCTTTGTAAAGACCTTGCTCGCCTACAAATCTTATATTAGTTACTTCCCAGGTTCCTTTTAAAGTTTTTTTACTGGGTTTGGCCTCAGAACTGGATTGTGTTGATCCACAGGAACTGATAAATAGGATAAGAAAAGAAAAGAGTAATAGTTTTTTCATCGTTAAGGTTTTATAGTTAATATTAAGCCTCTCAAAAATACAAAATAATTTTATGCCTATCGGAAGCTTAAAATCAATATTCCATTAATTTGATTAATGCTTTCTCGAATCTTTCATTGGGAAGATATAATGCCTCTAGATTTTTAGCAAACGGAATGGGCATTTCGGGAGAGGCGATCCTGATTACAGGAGCGTCGAGATATTCAAAACAAGTTTCACCTATTAAAGCTGAAATATCAGAGGCTATACCTCCAAAAAGGGAATCTTCCTGTAAAATAATTACTTTTCCCGTTTTTTTAACAGAAGCATAGATGCATTTTTCATCAAGTGGCTGAAGCGTTCTTAAGTCAATGAGGTCTGCAGACACCTTGAGTTTTTCCATGCTAGATAAAGCCCAGTGCACGCCTGCTCCGTAACTAATAATAGTTACGTCTTCGCCTTCTTTAAGTTTGGCTGCCTTTCCTAAAGGGATGGTATAATAATTATCAGGGACTTCCTGGTAAACGGACCTGTAAAGTTGTTTATGTTCAAAGAATAATATAGGGTTTGGATCTTCAATTGAGGCACAAAGTAAACCTTTTGCATCTGCCGGAAATGCAGGATATACTACTTTTAAGCCAGGTGTTTTGGTAAACCAGGCTTCGTTGGTCTGACTGTGAAAGGGCCCTGCTCCAACTCCGGCGCCACAAGGCATACGCAATACAATATCAGCAGCCTGACCCCATCTGTAATAGGATTTGGCAAGTAGGTTCACAACAGGGTTAAAGCCTGAGCTTATAAAATCTCCAAACTGCAATTCAACCACTGATTTGACACCGCTTACAGATAATCCATAGGCAGCCTCAATGATGGAAGATTCGCAAATAGGTGTGTTTCTTACTCTCTCCTCTCCAAAAGCTTCCATAAAGCCTTCTGTGATTTTAAAAACTCCCCCATATGAGGCAATATCCTGCCCCATGATTACCATGTCATCATATCGTTCCATGCTCTGATACAGCCCTTTTGAGATGGCATCTACTAATCTTATTTTTGATGTTTCACCCTTAGGCTCAATCACTTGTAAATCAAAGTTTTTGTAAACATCACTTAATTCATTTTCTAAGCTGGAAGTCACCTCTTCTTCATTGAAAACTGCCTCTAGATTTTTATTGATCTCCTGGCTAAAGCGTTTCTTGATCTCAACTTCTGCTTCCTCTGTCAAAATATTATTCCCCCTAAGATAAGCCTGAAAATTCTCTATCGGGTCTTTGCTTGCCCACTGAATTAAAAGCTCTTTTGGTACATATTTGGTACCACTAGCCTCTTCATGACCCCTCATTCTAAAGGTTTTAAATTCAAGTAAAACCGGACGAGGGTCTTGTCTTAAACTCTCTGCTAATTCACTGACCTTGCTAAATACCTCTACAATATTATTACCATCAATGATATGACTTTCCATACCATATCCCTTTCCTTTATCAGCGATATGTTCACAACTAAATTGTTCGTTATTCGGAGTAGATAAGCCGTAGCCATTATTTTCAATACAGAAAAGTACCGGTAATTTCCAAACAGAAGCTACATTAAGTGCTTCATGGAAGTCTCCTTCACTTGTAGCGCCATCACCTGAAAATACAGCGGTTACTTTTTGCTCTCCTTTTAATTTACTCGCTAAGGCGATGCCATTGGCAACACCGAGTTGAGGACCCAGATGAGAAATCATGCCTACAATCTTATATTCCTGGGTTCCAAAATGAAAAGATCGATCTCGCCCTTTGGTAAAACCACCCATTTTACCTTGCCATTGCGAAAAGAGTTTGTGTAAGGGGATATCTCTAGAGGTAAATACACTTAAATTCCTATGCATGGGTAATATATATTCCTCTTTATGCAAGGCAAGAGCTACACCGGCAGAGATACTCTCTTGACCAATACCGGAAAACCACTTAGAAATCCTTCCTTGCCGCAAAAGTATCAGCATCTTTTCTTCAATCATCCGTGATTTAAGCATGGCTTTATAAAGATCGAGAAGCTGGGAAGCCTCTAGCACGGGCTTAGTATAGTCAAAATTCATAACAAATGATTTCTAAGGATGATCTATTGAATTTGTACTCAAATATCGATTTTTTTATCTTCATTTGTTGCTATAAATAAAAAAACCTCTTCATTAAATTTATAATGAAGAGGATATTTTTATTTTGTTTTATTTTCTAGAATGTGATCTCTTTAAAGATCTGATGCATCAGCCTTTTTTTGTCGTTGATGACTTCTTCAAGAGAGATAGATGTTTCAGTGCGTTTTATTCCTTCAATTCTATCAAGTCTAAAAATAATTTCTTTAGCATGCATGGTATCCCTAGCTCGAATCTTACAAAATATTGAGAATTTACCAGTAGTAAGATGTGCTACTGTAACTTCGGCTATATTTCTCACTTCCTCTATAACCGATAACGTTGTGGAAGAGTTCTCTAAAAACAAGCCCACATAAGCGATAAATGTATAGCCCATTTTATTATAATCAACGCTGAGTGTTGATCCTTTTATCACCCCTTCATCTTCCATCTTTTTTACCCTTACATGAATCGTTCCTGCCGAAACTAAAAGGTTTTTTGCAATATCTGTAAAAGGAGTTCTAGCATTTTCAATCAGGGCTTCTAAAATCTGATGATCTAGTTCATCCAATTTGAATTTTGACATAGGTTTTTCTTTATTTAATTTACAAATATGACAAAATTCTGTTAATTAAAAACACTTTTTATTAAAAAAGATTAGCTTTTTATGGACAATATTTAATTAAATCGATTTTTAGTCCAATTCTCTACATCGTTTTCGTTAACAAAATCAAGGCCTTCACCGTCTATAATTTTATCCGCATTAAAGTCAGTCAAGTCACCTATTTGATCAATGCTTGGGTCAAAAACGATAACCCCGTCCTGAAGTTTTTCTATATATAGAATTCCAAAATCACTTTTCTTACCTGCAATCATGCTATTCTTAACAATAATATCGAGGTATTTCTTCTCATTACCGGGAATAGTAAAATATTTTGAATGATCAATCTGCTTATCTTTTTGACCAATATATCTTAGCCCTTCCAGTAAAGCTAAAAACGTGGCACGTCTGGATTCCTTTCTTTTATAATCACCTTTACTGTGCCCAGACTCTATTAATATAGTGTTATGACCCATTTTCTGGAAATTATCTCCTGTTGCTGTAGGGTAGAATTCATCTGTATATCGCCCGATTCTTCCCGGAATCACCTGCTGTATAACTTCGTTTATGGAGGCGATTACCCTCATGGTTTCTTTTCTTCCTTCGGTCAGGGTTCGATCTTGGTCAACTGATGGCGCTAAAAAAGACATGGTTGCAGTCGTGTGGCCAGGCGCCACACTGAATATGGTTCTCTGATCATGTAGATTAAAGCAATATTGCGGGTTGATCTTCTTAAGCATTTCTTGAAGAAGTTTACTCTCAGGAGCTTTTACCTCCAATACATCTCGATTCAGATCTATGCCCTGGGCGTTTACTCTTGTGTAGGCTTCCGCCCCATCTGGGTTCAGGATAGGGATACAATATACTGTACATTCCTTTAGTATATGATCTGCAAGCCATTTGTGCTCTCCTGGCTCAGTAAAGAACTTGATCAGGTCAAAAAACGCCCTGGTACCCGTACTTTCGTTACCGTGCATTTGCGTCCACAAAAAAACAGAGGTGGTTCCGGCGCCAAATATCAATTCATAAATATCGCGTCCTTCAAATGACTCTCCAATTTTATTTAGCTTGAATAAATTATCCAGACCAGAAAGGAAGGGTTGAATTTGTTTGAGTGTCAGGTAGCGTTTTTCAAGCTTTTTCTCATGATGCAAGTCATGCCATTCGCTCAGTTTTTCAATATCAATTTGTATCATTTTACAAATGTAAACAAATAGTTAATTACAATTGTAAACAATAAATGTAGTTAAAATAATTACAAATGTAAACGCTGACACTTTAAAACACAGCCATCATCACTAGCTGCTATAAAAGATACTTATGTGATTATTGTATATTAAATAAATATATGTTATTCAGTTATATAAGTACCTATTATTATATCAATTATTTAAGGTTTAGCGCTGTATAATTTAAAAAAATAAGCAAGAATTAGGCGTCATCATGATTATTATTTACATTTGTAACATGAAATCTGTTTACATTGATCAACAATTCTGAATTTGCTGAAAGGCTAACGTCCATCATGAAATCCTATCAGTTATCTGCCTCGGCTTTTGCGGATAAGATACAGGTTCCTAGATCCAGTATTTCTCACTTGCTTTCAGGAAGAAATAAACCGAGTTTGGACTTTGTACTAAAAGTGGTCAAAGAATTTGATGAAGTTGAATTATACTGGTTATTAAACGGAAAAGGAACATTTCCTAAAAGCAATACCTCTTCCCCTGCCCTGGAGCAAGAAGTTTCGAAAACGATGGTGAAGTCTATGCCCGTTGCTGCTTATCCGGAGAAAGACTCAAATACCCCATCAAAAAAAATTGAACGTATCGTGATCTTTTATAATGACGGAACATTTAAAGAGTATATCAAATAAAAAAGCCCATAGGAGTTGAACTCACTATGGGCTATTATATATTGAAAAGAACAGAATTATTCAGACATACGGTTCATACCGTCTTCTACTATTTTCACCAAAGCCTCTTTATTCTCAAAGTCAGATTGTGTTTTTACTTCCAGTATTTGTTGTAATACTTGTTTTGCAATCTTATCGGCACCGTACTCTTTAAACTGTATTCCGAGTTGAACAAAGGAATCCACAAGGTTTTGAGTAGCCTCTTCACTACTACTGCCAGCTACCCATTGGAATCCATCTTTATATAAATCTGCTTTCTCCCTGTCTTCAGTAAAGAACATCCCTTCAATCAAATTATCGGCTACAAACG
>CAJQNF010000025.1 GCA_905479625.1 uncultured Flavobacteriaceae bacterium
TGCCATTAAAGGTGCTACCATTGAAAAAGGACTAGGTGGAGCAGCTCCCGGAGAAAAAGCACCTTATGAAGCCATGGGTAATTTGTATTTTGAATCGATGGAATCTTTTCAGAATTCTTTTGGGCCTAATGCTGCTGAGATCATGGGCGATGTCCCAAATTTTACAAATATTCAACCTCTGGTGCAAATCAGCGAGGTCATAGTATAAGGTGAATCCTCAGGTTTTATATAGTAAAACCTGAGGATCTTTTAATTGCAAGAAAATGGTATTTTTTAATTGAACCAAAAAGTACTTATGACTTAGTTATTCATTTTTATTCGATTAAGGAGTCTGGAATAGCTGATTGTAAATATATGAGACGGCTATGGTTTTATGTCAATTTCGTCCTCATCAAAATCGTCTTCGTCAACTTCGTCCTCCATATTATTGGCAGAAAGAATTTCATCGTCCTCATCTTTCTCAGCTTCTGTTTCTTCTACATCATCATCATTATTGACATCAAATTTCTCCATAGTGTCGGCCAGTCTTTTACTGATCTTTACAAGATAAATGGTGTCTTCGGTTTTAACCTCTACAGCCTCTATCAATTCATAGCTGGCATTTCTAAAGGAAACAATGTCAGTATCATCATAACCAAGAGGGAATTTGGTTACTAACAATTCTAAGATGTCCTTATTTAGTTTTTTGTATTCTACAATGACTCGTTTCATGATTTAAGTGCTTAAAATATAATAGTTAAAACAACTTACTTCAAAATATCAGGTGACTTAATAGTTATAATTTCGTTTTTATTATTGAGGATTAAAGTTAGTTATTTTTTCATTTAGTTGGCATATCTTTAATTTTCTTATTGTTAAGAAATCATCTGCAACAAGATCTGACTTCAGTCAGATTCAAATAATTTTAAGTTATAGTGATACAGAGCAAGTTTAAGGGAAAGGACACCACAAAAAATTTGATTCCTTATGATGGAGAGGTATATTACATTGAGAATTTCTTAGAAGAAATGCCGGCCAGGCAATTTTATAAAGACCTTGATAAAAATATTTCCTGGGAACACGATGAATTTCTTATGTATGGAAAAAAAATCATTACAAAACGAAAAGTAGCCTGGTATGGATCTAAAGCATTTGATTATAATTATTCCCAAAAGACAAGGAAGGCAGAACTATGGACTAAAGAGCTAATGCAATTAAAACAATTGATTGAGACTGAATCTAAAGATGTCTTTAATAGTTGCTTATTAAATTTATACCCAGAAGGCTCAGACGGTATGGGCTGGCACAGCGATGATGAGAAAGAATTAAGGCCCTTGGCTACTATTGCTTCCTTAAGTCTTGGCAGTGATCGAAAATTTTCTTTTAAGCATCGATTAACAAAGGAAACAGTTTCGTTAACGTTGCAAAATGGGAGCCTGCTACTCATGAAAGGAGCCACACAAAAACACTGGCTTCATCAGTTACCTAAAACAAAAAAAACCATTGGTCCTCGTATCAACCTTACGTTTAGAACTATTATCGATAGCAACGAACATATATAAATTTGATTTTGCCTTAAACTCCATTATATTTAAAGTTTTAAATCCATACCCATATGAATTCCAGGAGCCTTGAATACCCCTCATTTAGTTTAAAAGATAAAGTAGCCTTGGTTACAGGGGCTGGCAGGGGCCTTGGAAGGTCATGTGCCTTGGCGCTTGCGAATGCTGGTGCTGATATAGCGCTTGGCCTAAGAGATGTTAATTCAGCCTTAGAATTGGAATCAGAGATCAAGTCTATGGGCAGGCGAGTGATCCGGGTCCAAATGGATGTGTCTACCCTACAGGAGATTAGAAGCGCTGTGGACCAAGTCATTAATAGTTTAGGAAAGATTGATATATTAGTGAATAATGTGGGCGTAGCTCCCGCAAACGCCGCGGAGAAAGTGACCGAAGAAGATTATGACATGACCATGAATCTTAATGTTAAAGCCATGTTTTTTGCCTCGCAAGCCGTTGCCGCATATATGATCAAACAGGGAAGTGGAAGAATAATTAATATGAGTTCGCAAGCAGGATCTATTGCCCTCGATGATGAATCTGTGTATTGCATGAGCAAGGCAGCAGTAAATCATATGACGAAGAATCTGGCATCTGAATGGGCGAAGTATGATATTCAGGTCAATGCTGTGGCACCAACTTTTATTGAAACACCTGGAACTGAACCTTGGTTAAAGGATCCTGAATTCAGGCAGAGTGTTCTGGATAGAATTCCTCTTGGAAGGATAGGCAAACCTATGGAAGTAGCAGGTGTGGTTGTTTTTTTAGCCTCCTCAGCGGCTTCCCTGATCACTGGTGAAATTATCACTATTGATGGAGGTTGGACACTAAAATAAGCGGAATCATGATTAATTTTCACGAAGTTAAAAGCGACAGGGATTTGGCGCTGATAGAAAACATGGCAAATACCATTTGGCATGAACATTATACCTCCATTATAGGTGCGGAACAAGTCAAATATATGCTTGATAAGTTTCAGTCTGCAAATACTATGAAGGAACAAATCGTTAAAGGGTATCAATATTTTTTGATCAATTTTAATGAAAATGCTGTAGGTTATCTATCCTTTGAAAGACGCGAAAATGCATTGTTTTTGAGCAAGATATATGTGTTGAAGAACCAAAGAGGGAAAGGAATAGGTAGAACAGCGATGGAATTTGTTATCAGTGCAGCCAAGGGTTTAGATTGCACTAAGGTGGCGTTGACGGTCAATAGATTCAACCAGAACTCGATCAGGGCTTATGAAAGTGCTGGTTTTGAAAAGAAAGGAGAGTTGGTACAAGACATTGGGAATGGTTTTGTTATGGATGATTATTTGATGGAAAAATTTATTTGATCTTAAGAGAATAAATTGCTTAATCCACTAGTACTTATTCGTGAGTAATTACACTGATTTTAGAATTTAAAGTAGAATTTATTTGTCCATATTTAGCATATTTTGTAATATTGTGTCAAATTAACACATTAGTTTGGTTATGAAGAAAATTGCGATCAAAGTTTTAAAAGGTTTAGGTATATTAATAGTATTGCTTCTCATCATTTCGGCTGGGGTATATTATAAAAGTGTGAATTATAATATGTATGATTTACAGGCGAATCATGAACTTTTAGAAAAGCCTTCAAATGAAGAGGCTTATGATGCATTGGTCGAAGATTTAGTAAGTCAAATGACGCTTAAAGAGAAGATAGACCAAATGTATGGGGAAAAAATGTATCAAATCCCCAAATTAGCGATAGGGTTTTTGATGAAGAATAGATTCCCACATGTGTATGTGGGTGAGAACGAAAGATTACATATTCCGCCATGGGTGCTGTCTGACGGACCCAGAGGGGCTAGAGTAATGGATCATGGCATTAACAGTGTAACCACTTTTCCGGTGGGGATGGCCAGGGGAGCAAGCTGGGATGTTGATCTTGAAGAAAGAATTCACGAGGTGATTGCCATTGAAATGAGAGCCAATAAAGTGAATTATGCTGCGACACCCTGTATCAATTTGTTGCGTCATCCTGCTTGGGGGAGGGCTCAGGAAACCTATGGTGAAGACCCATGGTTATTGGGTGAATTTGGTGTTGCTGCGGTAAAAGGAATAGAAAAGCATAATGTCATGGCATGTCCAAAACATTTTGCGCTGAATAGCCTTGATAATTCAAGGTTCGTTGTTGATGTTGAACTTGATGAAAGAACTTTGAGAGAAGTGTATCTGCCTCATTTTAAGAAAACTATTCAAGTTGGGAAACCAGCCTCCATCATGAGCGCATACAATAAAGTAAGAGGAGAGTATCTGGCAAATAATAAATATCTTTTAAATGATATCTTAAGAGAAGAATGGGGTTTTGAAGGATTTGTAACTTCAGATTGGTTTAACGGAACTTATGATGGTATTGGTAGTGTTAAAGCAGGACTTGATGTAGAAATGCCCTATCAGCAAGTATATAAATATGATCTTCTCGAAGAAGGAATAGAAAGAGGAGAAATCAGCGAAATGGATATAGACAAGATCGTTACAAGAACATTAAAAACAAGACTTAAATATGCCTTTAGTGATGATCAGGAAACCTATGGTCATGAGGTTATTGAAAAAGAATCACATGTTACTTTGGCAAGGGTTGCTGCAGAAAAGAGTATGGTTCTGATCAAAAACGAGAAGGTATTGCCATTGTCTTCTGAAACAGGTCAAACTGTTTTGGTTTTAGGAAGGCTCGCCAATATGGAAAATACAGGTGATCACGCCAGTAGTAATTCAACCTCTTTGAACATAACCACGCCTTATGAAGGGATCAAAGCCTTCAATGAGGCTTTAGAGAATGAAGTCGAATTATATGACGGAGGTGACACTGATATGGCTGCGAAAAAAGCCAAGCAATCAGATCAGGTGATCCTTGTTGTGGGCTATACCTTTGAGGATGAAGGAGAGTATATTAATCTAAACGATGATATGGAAAAGTCGGCTGAAGCCGGAAAACTACTGGGTGAAAAGGGTATTGGTGGTGATCGGGAAAGTTTACGTTTATTACCAGAAGATGAGGCGCTGATTGAGGCAGTATCTTCAGTAAATAAGAATGTTGTCGTTGTTTATGTTGGAGGAAGTGCCATCAATATGAATTTGTGGGAGCCAAAAGTGGCTGGAATTCTTTTTGCTTGGTATAGCGGAATGGAAGGAGGGTCTGCTTTAGCTAATGTATTGTATGGAAAAGTCAACCCAAGTGGAAAATTACCTTTTTCAATTGCAAGAAATGATTCTGATTATCCTTATTTTAATCCCTACACACTTAAGATAGAATATGGTTATTATCATGGGTATACCTTGTTTGATAAGAAAAATATTGAGGTGGCTTACCCCTTCGGATATGGGTTGAGCTATACCAATTATTCCTATGATAATTTGAATATAGAAAATTCAGAATTAACAACCGATGATACCTTAAAAGCGAGTATTGAAGTGACAAATACAGGAGAAATGGCAGGAGAAGAAATTGTGCAACTTTATGTGGGCTTTAAAAACTCAAGTGTTGACCGACCTGTGAAATTATTGAGAGGTTTTGATAAAATAAAACTTCAGCCGGGTGAGACAAAAGTAGTTTGGTTTGAAGTTAAGACAGAAGATCTGACTTGGTACGATCCAACTGTGAAACAATGGAAAGTTGAAGAGATGGAATATGAATTGTATGTGGGCGGAAGTTCAACTGAAAAAGATTTAGTCATGGATTCATTTCTTGTGAATTAATAACAATATCCGACTATCAGCTAAACCATCAGGAATATAATCCAAAGCCTTGTGTAAGCAATGTTTGGTATTTTTCTTTATCAAATGAATAGAGGTATGGGGCTTTATGGGCTCCTCCTTCCAACTGTTTTTCATGCCTGATGAAAATCCCTAATTTGAGCATTTTTCTTTGAAAATTACCTCGATCTAATTTTTTATGCAGAATGGATTCATAGAGCCCTTGTAATTCTTTCATGGTAAATCTTTGCGATAAAAGATTGATGCCAATAGGCAGGTAATTAATTTGGTTTCGAATGTAGACTAGCGCTGAATCTACCATGTGCTTATGGTCAAAAATCAAATCAGGCAATTCATCAATAGGTAACCAACTAATGGCTTCGCTATACATATCAGGATTTAAATCGCATTTTCTAATATCAACAAGTGAAAAATAACCCGTTGAAATAAATCGTTGATCAAACCAATCACGAATTTTATTGCCTACTTGCATGGCATCCAAATTTTTCATCAGTGTTTGATCATCTCTTCTGCGTGCGTGGCCAAAAGTTTTGTACTGTTCCAGAAACGGAAGTTCAATGCCAGTTCTCTCTTTTAATACTCTTATCGCAGCAATATTGAGATCTTCATTCTTATAAATAAATCCTCCAGGCAAGGCCCATAAGTCTGATGTGCGCTTCCATTTAAGCACAAGAATCTTAAGCTGCTGATCTTCAAAACCCAGAATGACACAATCCACCGAATGACCAGGAACCAGTTCGTCAATGTCAAAAGGGAAAGTAATTTCGGGTAATTTTTTCTTCATGAAACAAATATATGAAAAAAATATTGTGTCATTAATACACAATAAAATATTTTTTAATACTTTTGGGCTTTGAAATTAAGAAAAGATCGTGAAAAAAATACTTAAAATCACTGGAATTGTATTGGGGGTCGCTTTGGTCTTGCTGATCATCGTGGGTATAGTAGGGTATAGCAGAATGTCAAGTAAGGCAAAAGATAATTATGCAAAACTTGGAGACAAAGCGCCGGAATTAAACATAGATGGGTTCAATTTCAGAGATTTAAATAAAAATGGGAAGCTCGATCCTTATGAAGATTCAAGGTTAACAGTTGAAGAGCGAGTCAATGATTTGGTTTCTCAAATGTCTTTGGAAGAAAAAGCTGGAAGCATGTTTATCACAATGATTGGTATGACGCCTGATGGTGATCCCTTAGATAAACCTTTCTTGACTTCCAACGCTATCGATATTATGATGACCTTTATGATGGATTCCAATGCAGAAATGCTGGTCAATAAGAAAATGAATAGCTTTAATATTTTACAATCAAATTCTGCAAATATTCTTGCCCGATATAACAATCAGATCCAGCTCATAAGTGAAAGATCCAGATTAGGAATTCCTGTTACAATCGCTTCTGATCCAAGACATGGTGCAGAAAATAATCCAGGAGCAGCTTTAAGTACACCAACATTTTCTCAATGGCCAACCTCTTTGGGTCTTGCTGCTACAAGAGATACTCTACTTGTTAGAGAATTCGCGGATATTGCAAGACAGGAATACCTGGCAACTGGTATCAGGCTGGCATTGCATCCTATGGCCGATCTGGCTACAGAGCCGCGGTGGGGAAGATCAAACGGGACCTTTGGCGAAGATGCTGAGTTGTCTGCTATGATGACAAAGGCTTATGTGCTCGGTTTTCAGGGGGATTCGTTAGGATCTCAAAGTGTTGCCTGTATGACAAAGCATTTTTCAGGAGGAGGTCCTCAGGAAAATGGAGAAGATGCACACTTTCCATATGGAAAGAATCAGGTCTATCCAGGAAATAATTTTGACTACCATATCATCCCTTTCGAAAAAGGTGCTTTTGCTGCCAATACGGCTCAAATTATGCCTTACTATGGAATTCCTGTTGATCAGACGGATGAAAATGTCGCTTTTGCTTTTAATAAAACAATCATAACAACACTGTTGAGAGAAAAATATGGCTTTGATGGCGTGATTTGTACAGATTGGAATATTGTCAATGGTACCGCTGTCGGTGACGCACGTGCCTGGGGTGTTGAGGATCTTAGTCCTCTCGAAAGAACAAAAAAAGTTATTGATGCAGGTTGTGATCAATTTGGAGGAGAAAGCAGCCCTGAATTGATTCTTGAATTGGTAAAAGCAGGTCAGTTGACAGAAGCCAGAATTGATGAGTCGGTAAAACGAATCATGAGAGATAAATTTAGATTGGGTCTTTTTGACGATCCCTATGTAAATGAGGATGAGGCAGATAAAATTGCAGGAAAAGAAGCCTTTAGAAAGTTGGGTAGAATGGCTCAGGCAAAATCGACGGTGCTGTTAAAGAATGAGTTACTTCCTTTGAAAAAGGGAACGAAAATCTATGCTGAAGGTATAGCAGATGAAGAAGCCTATGGTGCTTTAGGGGAATTGGTTTCGACTCCAATAGAGGCCGATGTGATCTTGAAAAGGGTCGAAACCCCATATGATGAGAGGGATGAGTATTTTCTCGAAAGTTTTTTCCATCAGGGAAGGCTTTATTATAGTGATGAAGAGAAAAAAGAAATTCTCGATTTGATCTCTAAAAAGCCATCTATTGTTGTTGTCAATTTAGATAGAGCTGCCATTTTAACTGATATTTCAGAAGCGAGTGGTGCTTTATTGGCCGATTTTGGACTCTCGGATAAGGTCTTACATCAATTGCTTTTCGGTGAATTAAGTCCTGAAGGGAAACTTCCATTTGAATTACCTTCTTCATGGGAGGCAGTGGAGAATCAACACGAGGATGTACCTTATGATTCTAAGGATCCCTTATATGAATTTGGATTTGGACTCACTTATCAATCCAAGGTCGTCACCATGAATTAAAATAGAATAAGTTGATTAGGTTAAGTTTGATTAGAATGAAAAAATA
>CAJQNF010000026.1 GCA_905479625.1 uncultured Flavobacteriaceae bacterium
TAACAGAAAACACAGAATATGTTGTAGCTGGAACACGTTTTTCTGTTCCTGTACCGCAAAGAGATATGCCAATTAAAGATTATAAAGGAAACTTTAAAGGAGCATTATCTTTTATTAGTGTTGACCCAGAAGATGGTAGAATGGATGTAAAATTCCAAGTATTAATGCCAGGTTTCAACTATGATTTATCTCATCCTGGTCGTGGAAAATCTCACGGTTGGTTCTTCTTTACAACATATAACACAGAAGAAGCAAGCACATTATTAGAAGTAAATGCATCTCAAAATGATAAAGATTTCATCGCTGCAATCAATTGGAAAAAAATTGAAGAATATGTGAATAATGGTGGTGGTAAAAAAATGCCCGCAAATTATGCACACAATGTATATGATGAGCATACACATACCGCGACATCAACAATGAAAAAGGAAGTATTGGTTGTTGATCCGGCAGATGTTCCAGGTGCTATATATTTTATGCCTACACCAAAATCTCCTCACGGATGTGACGTTGATCCAAGTGGTGAATACATTGTTGGTAGTGGTAAATTGGCGGCCGAACTGACAATTCACTCCTTCAGTAAGATGATAAAAGCTATCGAAGAGAAAAAATTTGATGGTGATGCCTATGGAATTCCAATATTACAATACGAAGCAACCTTAGCAGGGGCAGTAAAACAACCTGGTTTAGGACCACTCCATACAGAATTTGATGGACAAGGAAATGCTTATACTACTTTCTTTATCTCTTCAGAGGTTGTAAAATGGAAATTAGGTACTTGGGAAGTTATAGATAGAAAGCCTACTTATTATTCGGTTGGACATTTAATGATTCCTGGTGGAAATTCAAGAAAACCTTTTGGGAAATATTTAGTTGCCATGAATAAGATTACTAAAGACAGATACCTTCCAACCGGTCCTGAAGTAACTCAATCTGCACAGCTTTTTGACATATCAGGTGATAAAATGGAATTATTACTCGATTTTCCTACTGTAGGAGAACCACATTATGCGGCAGGTATTGAGGCAGACATTGTGGCTAAAAATTCAAAAGAGTTTTACAAACTAGAAGAAAATGAACATCCTTATGCAGTAAAAAGTGAGGCAGAAGCGAAAGTAGTTAGAGATGGTAATGAGGTGCATGTTTATATGACGATGATCCGCTCTCATTTTGCACCAGACAATATTGAAGGTATTCAAGTTGGAGATAAAGTGTATTTCCACTTCACCAACCTGGAACAGGATTATGATCAACCACATGGTGTGTCTATGATAGGTGCTAATACATCTGAATTATTGATCATGCCTGGTCAAACAGAGTCATTTTTATGGGAGCCTAAACTAGAAGGTGTTTGGCCATTCTATTGTACAGATTTCTGTTCAGCATTACATCAAGAAATGCAAGGTTATGTGAGAGTTTCTCCTAAAGGATCTAATGTTCCTATCTCCTTCACTTTAGACGGAGATCCAGTAGACATAGAATAATATTAAGATTGAGGTTAAGTTAATTATTGTAGAAAACGGACAGGGGGATTTTTAACTGTCCGTTTTTGTTTCTAATTGAGATCTCAGCTTTTAGCAGATTAATAATATTAAAAATTATAGTTACCTGTAAGAACATATTTATTCATAAAAAGTCATGAAAAAATCCAAATTATTAATGATTATAGGGCCTTTGCTGATGTTAGGCCTGTTTGTTTTCCCCTTATGGAATATAACATTGGAAGCACCTCAATATCCTAAAAATTTGGGAATGAATATCCATATTAATAAATTTAGTGATGTTCAGGAATTCGATATTAAAAATATCAATTTAATGAATCATTATGTGGGTATGAAGTACATCCCTGAGACCATCCCTGAGTTTACCATCTTTCCCATTGCAATTGGCATAATGGTTCTTTTAGGGGTTCTGATAGGATTTTTTGCCAATTATAAATGGTTTTTGGCCTGGTTCATATTAATGACACTATTGGGAATTGCCGGAATGTATGATTTCTATCTTTGGGAATATGACTACGGACATAACCTTGACCCTAAGGCTATTATGAATTTTAAAAATCCTGATGGAAGCCCTATGGGATTTCAGCCACCACTGTTTGGTACTAAACTGATTCTTAATTTTGTTGCCCATTCCTATCCGCGTATGGGAGCTTATATGATGTTCACAGGAATGTTATTGACCTTAGTCGCGTTCTTTACAGGCAAGCGAGAAGCCAAAAAAGAAGCATGATCAGGAAAAAGATGATTTGATCCATTGTTGCAATTTTATGTATATTGGATCTGCTTTAAACTAAGAACTAAAAAATCATGAAGAAAGTAATTTATACTGCTTTTATATTCGTCCTATGCCTTTTTCTCTCTTGTAGTATTGAGCCTGAACAGATCAATTACGGAACCGATGCCTGTTCTTTTTGTAAAATGACAATTGTAGACCAGCAACACGCTTCACAATACGTTACAAAAAAGGGAAAACAATATAAGTTTGACGCCATAGAATGTATGGTGAATGACATTAGTGAAAAGGGAAGTGATCATCTGGAGATCTTATTGATTGCTGATTATCCGCAACCGGGAAAGATGAGTTCTGCCAAAGAAGCAACTTATCTTGTCAGTAAAGAAATCAAAAGCCCTATGGGAGCGAATCTATCAGGTTTTACTTCTAAAGAACAAGCTTTGAGTACTCAAAATGAAAGAGGGGGTGAACTTTACTCCTGGAATGAACTACTTATAAAATTTGATGTCGAGTAAATGAAAGAAATCGGGCTTTTAATAGTGTCACTTTTATGCTTTTCCTTATCGTATGGGAAACAGATAGAAGTATGTGGTTCTTGTGAGGTCACAAGTATTAGCCAAGCCATTGAACAGGCTGAAGATGGTGATGAAATTCTGATCAAGTCAGGAACCTATAAAGAGCACAGTATACTTGTAAATAAATCGGTCAAGATTCAAGGGGAAGGTTTACCGCTTATTGATGGAGAGTTTAAGGAAACTATTTTTCGCATAACAGCCGACCATGTGTCGCTCAGTGGTTTAGAAATTATTAATGTAGGGCAAAGTTATACCAAAGATTTTGCAGCAATTCTGGTATCTAAGTCAGATGATTTTATCATTGAAAATAATGTCTTTAGGCAGGTGTTTTTTGGAATTCTTATCGAAAAATCCAAGAACGGAGTCATTCAACAGAATAAGGTGAGCTCAGATGCGGTTTCACAGTCTAATTCCGGTAATGGTATACATCTTTGGCATTGTTCAAAAATGACGATAGCCAATAATGAATTGACCGGGTTGAGGGATGGTATATATTTTGAGTTTGTGAAGCAAAGTAATGTCTTTGGTAATAAAAGTTTTGGCAATTTGCGATATGGCCTACATTTTATGTTTTCCAATGAAAATTCTTACTATGATAACATTTTTAAAGACAACGGAGCGGGCGTGGCTATTATGTTTTCTAAATTTATAAAAATGTATGACAACCGATTCGAACACAATTGGGGAACAGCCTCTTATGGATTGCTTTTAAAGGAAATTTATGACGCAGATATAGAAAGGAATGTGTTTGACCAAAACACTATTGGCATCAGTGTCGACGGATCTACAAGGATTAATTATACCAACAATACTTTTTCAAGAAATGGCTGGGCTATAACGATTATAGGGGCGTGTTACGAGAATGTGTTTTCAAAGAACAATTTTCTCAACAATGCACTGGATCTGAGCTATAACAGCAAGATCAATTCAAATAAATTTGAAAATAATTACTGGAGTGAATATGCAGGTTATGACCTCGATCGCAATGGTGTTGGAGACGTACCTTACAGGCCGGTAAAACTGTTTTCTTATATTGTTCACAAAACTCCGGAAACCATTATTTTGCTGAGAAGTATGTTTGTGGATATTATTAATTTTTCTGAAAAAGTTTCTCCTGTTTTCACACCTGATAATCTTGTTGACAGTAACCCTTTAATGCATAGGATAGATGATTCAAATTAATGGTTTAAATAAGAAATTCGGCAAGCTTACTGTGCTTGACGGGCTTGAACTCGATATTTCTTCAGGAGGGATTTTTGCCATTCTGGGACCTAATGGTTCGGGGAAAACAACCTTGATAAAGAGTATACTCGGGATGGTAATTCCCGACAAGGGAGATATTAAAATAGAAGGAAGTTCTGTGCTCAAGCAATCGAAATACAGAAATAACATCAATTACCTTCCCCAAATAGCGAATTTCCCGGCTAACCTTACTGTGAAGGAATTGATTAAAATGGTGAAGAATTTAAGACCAAAAGTGGCCCATGATACAGCATTGATAGAACTTTTTGATTTGGAATCTTTTCTGGATAAAAAACTGGGAAATCTGTCTGGAGGGACCAAGCAAAAAGTAAATATTGTACTCACTTTTATGTTTGAAAGTGATCTGATTATTTTAGATGAACCGACTACGGGACTTGATCCTATTTCTTTGATTCATTTAAAGGAAATTATACATCGTGAAAAAGAAAAAGGAAAAACAATATTGATCACTACTCATATCATGAGTTTTGTGGAGGAAATTGCTGATGAGATTGTTTTTCTTCTCGATGGAGAGATCTATTTTAAAGGCACCTCAAAGGAATTAAAGGAGCGCACAGGTCAAAAGGATCTGGAGCATGCTATTGCTAACTTGATTGCAAAAGACTCATGATTAAAATATTAAAATATAGTTTTTTTGACCTGATGAGAAGCCGATGGAGCTATGTGTATTTTGCTTTCTATCTGGCACTTGGGTTTGTGCTGTTGTTTTTGAATAATGACGTCAATAAAGCGGTTATTACATTGATGAATATCATCATTGTACTCACCCCCTTGATAGGAACGATTTTTGGTGTCATGTATTATTATAATTCTAAGGAATTTACAGAATTATTGCTGGCTCAGCCCATCAAAAGAAGTACCATTTTTACCGGACAATACCTGGGCATATCGATCTCATTGACCCTAAGTTTGATTTTAGGGCTTGGTATCCCGTTTTTACTTTACGGTATTTTTATGTCTTCAGCCATATTTGAGTTTACTTTATTGCTGGTCGTAGGAACCTTACTTAATTTTATTTTTGTGGCTTTGGCTTTTAATATAGCCCTATCCAACGAGAATAGGATCAAAGGCTTTGGTTATGCCATTCTGATGTGGTTGTTTTTGGCAGTGATTTATGATGGTGTCTTCCTGATATCATTGGTCATGCTAAATGAATATCCGCTCGATAAATTCGCTTTATTTGCAACCATGTTTAACCCTATAGATCTTTCCAGAATATTGATCCTTTTAAAACTTGATATTTCGGCATTGCTGGGCTACACGGGAGCCGTATTTAAAAAGTTTTTTGGAACCAATCTTGGTTTTATACTCTCCTTTGGGGTGATGATATTATGGGTTGCTTTACCCGTTTGGAGGATAAGGGTAAAATTGAAAAAGAAAGATTTTTAATAAAAGCTATTTAGGTTGACCTCCTATAATAGGATAGCCTGCATTGATCCAGTTAAAAAAACCTTCATCGATAACCGCTGTGTTTTTGTAACCTTTTTTTCTAAGCATGTTAATGACCTTGTCGGATGCCGCATGAGGGCAGGAACAATAGGCAATGATCCAGGTATCATCATTAGGCAAACCCTCAGCAACTTTATCTTCAGAAATATAATAAGGAATAGGAATGGCGCCGGGAATATGGGCATTATGCCATTCTGAACTAGTTCGGGTATCTAATAAGATCAATTTGTTTTTATCTTTAAGGGCTTTTGCTACTTGCTCCATAGGCACGTACCTTTCCTGTTTTAAGATGAATGCGGGGTTTTTCCCTGTAGGATTCGACACGTAATCCTTGGCTTCCGGATAAGGCGATAATTCCTTTGGTTCAGGACTCCAGCCGGATGTCAGACTTCTGATATATGCGGTAAGGTCGTTTATTTGTTCTTGGGACAGTTGCGTTTTAAAGGCTTTCATTTCAGTTTCCTCCCTTCCGTTTTCTATAGCATATTTGATATAGGCATCAGTAGCAAAGGCTAGAAATGCCGGATTTGCCAACGCAGGTGCAGTAATACCTTCTGCTTTGGAACCATGACATTCCGAGCATTTTTGGGCGAATAATTTAGCGCCTGTTTTGAGGTCTCCTTCAATGGGTTCCATTGATAATTCAATGGTTTCATGACCTGCTTTATACTTGAGCCATATGGCCAAAGTAAAAATATCTTTCATAGACATAGGTCCTCCTGAGTCAGCTAAATAAGGGGCCATAGCGGTATTGGGCCTTCCAAAGCCTATTGAACTGGCCAGAAAATTAAGCGGCATAGTTGACATGAGTGACTTTGACTTAAGAGAAGGAGCATAGTCTGCGGCCCCACCTTCTCTGTCTGCTCCATGGCAAAGCGTACAGTATTTCTGGTAATTTTGCTCCGCCCGTTCTGCGTCAATTTTTGTAAGTGGCGCATTTCTGATCTGTGCATACATCATATTGCATAAAAAAAACAGAAAAACAAAGTGAAATAGATCCGAAAAACGGGGGCTTACGCTGGATTTGATCATCCGAGCAAATTATAAAAAACTATGCAATTTTACTAATAGGTTTTAATATCTTTGAAATCTTAAAATTTAACTTCAACGATGGAAAATCAAGTTTCGACTAAAACTAAAGATCAGTTAGGTGTCAAAAGTTACCAGGCAGTGTTCATTACCAAGGTGTATAATTGGATGGCGCTTGCCTTGTTGATAACAGGAATAGTGGCCTATTATACAGCTACTACACCTCAAATATTTAATGCAATTATAGGTTCTCGAATTCTATTTTTCGGGTTGATCCTTGGAGAATTGGGCTTAGTTGTTTACTTGAGCCGGGCCATTAACAGCATGAGTCAAAATATGGCTATTGGTGCATTCTTGCTTTATTCTGTGCTAAACGGTCTGACTATGTCAGTCATTTTTATGGCCTATACATCTAGTTCAATTGCCACTACTTTTTATATTACTGCGGGTACCTTTGCTGCCATAAGTTTTTATGGGTATACGACCAAAAAAGACCTTACAAGCATCGGGAATATGGCTTTTATGGCTTTGATTGGAATCATCATTGCGTCAATAGTAAATATGTTCTTACAAAACGAAATGATGTATTGGATCATTAGCTATCTGGGTGTAGCCGTTTTTGTAGGCCTGACAGCATATGATACCCAAAAGCTTAAAGAAATTGCAAACAGGGGTTTTGCAAATGAAGAGGGTATGGAGAAAATGTCGATCATGGGGGCCTTGACCTTGTATCTGGATTTTGTGAATCTCTTTTTGTTTTTACTCAGAATCTTCGGAGGCAGAAAATAAATCGCACCTATTGAAGGCCTTTTTGATTGAAGAGATCTCCACCTGTTAGAAATATAAGATTCAGTTCGTTTTTAATCTTTAAATAGCTGTATTATAGATTTTTAGTTATTTTATAAATAGGTAATTATCAAGCTATGGTTTTGTTTAAAGACCAATGTATTCGTATATTTATCCTAAAAATTGAGCCATGGTCAGTCAGATCATAGTTGTTTGCTAAATAGGTTTATGGGAAATTACAAGCCAAAAAAAAGACTGGAGGCCAGCGAATATATTGAGGGCGTTCTAAAAGGAGACAGGGTATTGTTGTCAAGAGCTATAACGATAGTGGAGAGCAACCTGGCCAGTGATAAAATATTGGCAAAAGACATTATTCAGGCTATTTTACCCAGTTCAGGAAATTCAATCAGGATTGGAATTACCGGCGTGCCGGGGGTAGGAAAGAGTACTTTTATAGAGGTTTTTGGAAAACATTTGATAGCACTGGGTCACAGAGTCGCTATTCTTTCGATTGATCCCAGTAGTCAGCGATCTAGGGGAAGTATTCTTGGAGATAAAACCAGAATGGAGGATCTCGCTACAAGAGAGGAAGCCTATATACGGCCTTCTGCTTCTGGAGACACGCTAGGAGGAGTAGCGAATAAAACCGGTGAGACCATGTTACTTTGTGAGGCAGCAGGTTATGATGTTGTTCTCATAGAAACCGTAGGAGTTGGGCAGTCAGAAACGGCAGTGCATGGCATGACAGATTTCTTCCTGCTATTGATGTTGTCCGGAGCAGGGGATGAATTACAAGGGATCAAAAAGGGGATCATGGAAATGGCTGATATGCTGGTGATTAATAAAGCTGATGGGGATAATGTCAAGAAAAGTCAAATGGCGAAAATTCAGTATCAAAACGCTTTACATATTTTTCCTCTCGCTGAATCAGGATGGACGCCTATAGTAACCACTGCTTCATCACTTAAAAATATTGGAATTACTGAAGTATGGGATAAGGTCATTGAATTTAAAAAACTGGTTGATGAGAATGGGTATTTTAAATCTAACAGAAAAGAACAGCAAATTCAATGGATGTATAACAATATTCATGAAGAATTAAAACAACTCTTTTACGGTTCTAAACACATTGCTGAACATCTGAAAATCCTGGAGAAAGACATTATTGATGCCAAAGTATCTCCTGTGAAGGCGGCCGAAAAGATCATTCAGGAATTCAAATCTACCATATGAGTTTTACATGATAAAAAAGGCCCTAAAAATATCTAGGGCCTTATAATTTTATACATCTGGTCTTATTCGCTTGCCAAATAAGTTTTCATGATCTTAATGGCTGATTCTGCGATAACGGTTCCAGGGCCGAACACAGCAGCAACCTTTTTTGCAAACAGATAATCATAATCCTGAGCAGGAATAACCCCTCCGGCAAATACCATGATGTCTGATCTTCCCAGTCTGTCTAATTCATCGATTAATTGAGGAATTAAGGTTTTATGACCCGCCGCCAAACTTGAAGCGCCAACAAAATGCACATCATTTTCAATAGCTTGTTTTGCTACTTCTTCCGGTGTTTGGAACAATGGTCCCATATCAACATCAAAACCAAGATCGGCAAAGCTAGAGGCCACCACTTTGGCCCCTCTGTCATGTCCGTCCTGTCCCATTTTAGCGATCATCACTCTTGGTCTTCTACCTTCGAGTTCAGCAAAGTGATCAGCAAGCTTTTGAGCCTCAGCGAAAGTGTTGTCATTGCTCACTTCTTTTCTGTAAACGCCACTAATCAATTTTGTGTCAGCTTTATGTCTGCCAAAATGTTTTTCCATGGCATCTGATATCTCACCTAGTGTTGCAAAATTTTCGGCGGCATCAACGGCAAGTTCCAATAGGTTGCCTTCCCCACCTCCGGCGCAGTCTTCAATAGCCTTTAATTTGCTGTTTACGGTAGCCTGATCTCTTTGAGATTTCAACTGCTTCAACCTTTCGATCTGAGATGTTCTTACGGCAGTGTTATCTACTTCAAGGATCTCAATATTGGAAGTCTCTTTTGTTTGAAATTTATTCACACCAACAAGGATGTCCTTCCCGGAATCAAGTCTTGCCTGTTTTCTTGCAGACGCCTCTTCGATTCTCATTTTAGGAACACCTGTTTCAATGGCTTTTGCCATGCCGCCCAATTCTTCAACTTCTTCAATAAGTTTCCAGGCTTTTTTAGCAATTTCCTCGGTAAGATATTCCACGTAAAAAGAACCTGCCCATGGATCAACAGATTTTGTGATCTGGGTTTCTTCCTGAATAAAAATCTGAGTATTTCTTGCAATTCGTGCTGAGAAATCTGTAGGTAATGCAATTGCTTCATCCAGCGCATTGGTATGCAGGGATTGGGTTCCTCCCAGACCTGCAGCCATTGCCTCTATACATGTTCTGGCTACATTGTTAAACGGATCCTGTTCACTCAAACTCCAGCCCGAAGTCTGGCTATGCGTGCGCAGTGCCATTGACTTAGGATTTTTAGGATCAAATTGTTTGATGATCTTGGCCCAGAGCATTCTGGCGGCTCGCATTTTGGCGATCTCCATAAAATGATTCATACCAACTGCCCAGAAAAATGACAGTCGAGGTGCAAATTCATCAATCTTTAATCCGGATTTTAATCCAGTACGGATGTATTCTAATCCATCAGCCAGTGTATAGGCCAATTCTATGTCAGCCGTAGCTCCTGCTTCCTGCATATGGTAGCCACTGATCGAAATAGAATTAAATTTCGGCATATTCTTGGTGGTATACTCAAAAATATCCCCAATGATCTTCATCGATGGAAGCGGTGGGTAGATATAAGTATTTCTCACCATAAACTCCTTCAGAATATCATTTTGGATGGTTCCACTGAGTTTGTCAAGACTTACACCTTGTTTTTTAGCAGCAGCGATATAGAAGGCCATGATAGGCAAAACTGCGCCGTTCATGGTCATAGAAACCGACATTTTGTCTAGTGGAATCTGGTCAAAAAGAATCTCCATGTCCAGTATTGAATCAATGGCTACACCGGCCTTTCCTACATCACCTGTTACTCTAGGGTGGTCTGAATCATAGCCCCTATGTGTCGCCAAGTCAAATGCCACTGACAATCCTTTTTGTCCGGCGGCAAGGTTTCTTCTATAAAAAGCATTGGATGCTTCAGCGGTTGAAAATCCTGCATATTGCCTTACTGTCCAAGGTCTTGATACGTACATGGTACTGTATGGGCCCCTGGTAAAAGGTGGTAGTCCGGCGGTAAAATCTAAGTGTTCCGCTTGTTTTATATCTTCTCTGTTAAATTGATTTTTTACAGGTATGCCTTCAGGAGTGATCCAGGGAGACTGGTTCTTAGAAGGTCTTTTCTTTTCTTCAACACTCGTGTTGATCGTCATGTCAGAAAAATCGGGTCTCATATCTCCAAAGGTTTAGTGGTTCTTGAAATTTTTTGCTGGATTTCAGTCAAGGTTTTGAATATGTCTGTTTTCATATGAATAAATCCATCCAGGCCAGCCTCCAAAAGCGAGGTGTGAATATCCGCCGGGAATCCAGCCAAGAGTAAAATCTTTGAAGGATTCAGCGCTCTGAATTCCTTTACATAATCTAAAGCCGAATCAAGATAGTCGGCATCTGAGCTGCAAAATACTACGATATCCGAATTTGAAGATGCTGTTTTTTCTGCAGCTTTTTTGTAGGATTCAAAACTTTTTTCATTTTCAATGTCAAAACCAGCAACACCCATATAATCATAGGCAAAAGCTGCTCTGGCCTTTCGCATGGTCAATTGTCCATAACTTGCAATTTCAACGACCGGTCTGAAGCCTTTTTCGCTAAGGAAATTTTCAGTATTGTATCTGATCTTCTCCATTTCCAAACCTGCTCTTTGACGAACTAGCAATTTTGGATCATAACGCTTGTTTTGATGATCCAGGATGTCTTTAGAAACGGTTTCCATAAGGTTTGGATATTTGTTTACGCCAACCATTGCAATCCTTCTTTGTGATAAAAGCTTGACCTTCTTGATCCGAATCTCAGCGATTTGTGACTGGATCTTTTCATTTTCTGTTTGCGCAATAAACCCGCCGGAACTTTCGATATCCTTAAAGAGGTTCAACGCATTTTGGGCCATTTGTAAACTCACTTCTTCAATATAATAAGATCCGTCTACCGGATTGGCTACTTTTCCAAAATAGGACTCTTCTTTAAGAATTGTAGTAATATTTCCAGCGATTCTACTTGAAAAGTCATTTGAATTTTTAAACTCATGATCATAAGGGTCCAACTCCAGTCCATCCACGTTGCCCAATAAGGCAGCCATGGCTTCCGTTGTGGTTCGCAGCATGTTCGTGTTGGCATCCGTTACGGATTTTGACCAAACGGATGTTTTGGCTGATAATACCACTTTAGGGCTAATCACTCCATATTTGGACGCTATTTCAGACAAAAGACTCTTAAATACTCTGAACTTTGCTATTTCTACAAAATATTCTGAACTGACGCCTAGAATAAAGTGAAGGTTATCAAAGACTTCCTTAGCGGACCAATTTTTACCGATCATTTCTTCGATTAAAAACACCAGGGAATTAAGGGTGTAGGCAATTTCCTGTACCTGATTTGATCCTGCATCCTGATATATCGTGCCAGACACAGCCAGAGATTTGAAATTCGGGTAACCGCTAAAAACTTCCATGATCCTGCTTGCCTCATCTATAAGGTCGCGGTCGAGAGAACCTGTTTCCAAATATTGGTTAAAAATGTTGAGGTCAATAAATCCATGAACCAGTGTAGGATTTATGGAGAGGCTTTCCAAGAACGATTTGTAAGAAGAAATAAATGAAAAAGATTCCTTTTTTAGATTAAATGATATGGCAATACCATTGAAATCTATATCTTCAAGTAATTCATATGCTGAGACTTCTGAACTAATGTCAAAAAGAAGACCAGTCATACCTTCTTCTAAGGCTTTTAAAGCCAGGTAATTCGCTTTAGAGACTTCCTTGACAGTGATTCTTCTATAATTGACCACTTGAGAACTATTTTCTCCTGTATTTTTCAGTAACTCTTTTTGATCATCTTTTGTGTAAAAAGGTTGGATGTCTATTCCGTTAAGGTTTTTCCAAACCAGTCTTTTGTCAAAATCTGCTCCTTTAAGATCAACGTTGGCTTTATCTATCCAGTCTTGCTTTGTTGGAGAAATGAAATCCTGAAACAGCAGTTTTTCTTTGCTATCGTTATTCATATCCTATGTTTATTTTCTACAATTTGATTTTACTTATTAACACTATAAATTTAGTGATTAAATGGTCACCAGAGTTCCGCCAAATCTTTCATGAATGGCTTTGTTTAAATCCTCTCGATGATCAGGGTGTGCGATGTCTCTTAAAGCTTCGGCTCTTTGCTTCAGGTTTTTGCCAAATAGTTCCGCAATACCATATTCAGTGGCGACGAACCTGGCATGTGCTCTTGTTGTTACAACTCCTGCTCCGGGTTTTAATGAGGGTACAATTTTTGACACTCCTTTGGCAGTTGTCGAAGTGATTGCAATAATTGGTTTTCCTCCTTCTGAAAGAGCTGCGCCTCTCATAAAATCCATTTGTCCGCCAACTCCTGAAAACATCCTAAGACCTATGGAATCTGCACAAACCTGACCAGTCATATCAATTTCAATAGCTGAATTGATAGCGGTAACTTTAGGATTCTGTCTAATGACGGCAGTATCATTTACATAGGTAATATCCCTCATTTCTATTTCTGCATTGTCATCCATAAAGTCATAGAGCCTCTTACTTCCCATGGCAAATCCCGAAACTATTTTATATGGATTTAGTTTTTTCTTGGCACCATTTACAACACCTTTTTCTACTAAATCAACAATACCTTCTGAAAACATCTCTGTATGAACACCAAGATTTTTATGATTGTGAAGATAGGTAAGCACGGCATTAGGAATACCGCCGATACCCATTTGCAAGGTAGATCCATCTTCAATAATCTCTGCAATATTCCTTCCAATTCTTTTTTCAGACTCAGAAGGAGCAACAAATTTCATTTCATGTATTTGTTCATCAACCATTACACAGACATCAAAGTTATTGAGATGAACGATACCGTCTCCAAAGGTTCTAGGCATGTTCTTGTTGATTTGAGCAATCACTTTTTTACCTTTTTCTATAGCAGAAACTACAATGTCAACGGATACACCTAATGAGCAAAAGCCATGTTTGTCCGGATGAGATACATTGACTAGTACGATGTCGAGTTTCATATATCCCTGACGAAATAAGCTAGGGATATCACTAAGAAATATGGGGATATAATCAGCGGTTACACCAATCATATTTCTGATATTTCCACCTATAAAAAAGGCATTTGTGTGAAAACTGTCTTTTAATTCGAGAGCAGTATAGCCACATTCTCCTTCAGTGTGTAAGTGAACAACTTCAACACCTTTTAACTCGGGACCTCTTTTGACCATAGCTTTTACCAGGGTCTGAGGAGTTGCAGCTCCTCCTTGAATTAATACTCGGTCTCCTGATTTGATGAGTTTAACAGCTTCTTGGGCTGTCATAATATTAGGGATTTTCATTTGATTTATTTTTAGTTGTCTTAATTTCTGTTTTGTACTTCGTATTTATGATAAAAAGCTTAAAATGATACCTGCAGCAATGGCTGATCCAATTACCCCTGAAACATTTGGAGCCATAGCGTGCATCAGCAGATAATTGTGCGGATCTGATTTTAAAGCCTCGGCATGAACGACCCTTGCACTGTCAGGAACTGCTGAAACTCCAGCAGCACCAATAAGCGGATTGATCTTGTTGTCACCTTTTAAAAAGCGATTCATGAATTTGGCAAATAACAAACCACCCATAGTAGCAATGACGAAAGATATGGCCCCTAATCCGAAGATAAGTAATGAATCTTTGGTGATAAAAATATCGGCCTGAGTGGATGCTCCTACTGTGACGCCAAGAAGAATTGTTACGATATCAATGAGCTTGGTTCTAGCAGTATCAGCAAGTCTTTCGGTTCTTCCGGATTCTTTTAAAAGGTTGCCAAAGAATAACATCCCCAATAAAGGTAAAGCGCTAGGAGATATAAAGGTAGTCAATAATAAGGCGACTACTGGAAAGATCATTTTTTCCTTTTGCGAAACCGCTCTTGGTGGTTTCATCCGGATCTTTCTGTCTTCCTTGGAGATCAGCAATCTCATTAATGGTGGTTGAATAACAGGAACCAATGCCATATAAGAGTAGGCTGCAATGGCTATAGGCCCAATCAGATTTTTAACCGTTGTACCGTCAGCTAAAATATTAACACCATTGGCAAGCTTTGAAGATAAAAAGATAGCGGTAGGCCCATCAGCACCACCTATGATTCCTATCGCACCTGCTTCAGGCAAATTAAAGCCCAGGTAAAGTGCTCCTATAAAAGTAGCAAATACACCTATTTGCGCTGCAGCTCCCAGCAACATAAGTTTCGGGTTGGCGATGAGGGAGGAGAAATCGGTCATGGCTCCGATCCCCAAAAATATCAGGGGAGGATAGATCCCTTTTACGACGCCAAAGTATAAATAATTCAATACAGAACCACTTTCATAGATTCCGGTTTGATTTCCCGGAACAAAAGGTACATTCCCAATAATGACTCCAGCTCCTATCGGAATAAGTAACAAAGGTTCATAATCGTATTTGATACCGAGGTAAATAAATATGATTCCGATCAAAATCATGATCAGGTTACCAGAAGTTGCATTGGCAAATCCCGTAAAATTATAGAACCTCTTTAACCCGTTAAAGGCTTCTGAAGTAGTTGAGTCAAGTTCATTGTCAAGGCTTTGAGAGATCCCGTCAAACGAGGCGATCTCAATAGGTTCCGCAAGGCTTCCCATACTCAATAAAGGTTGCAGGAGCAACAGTAAGGCTAAGGATCCAAATATGATAAATAATTTTTTCATTGTTTTTTCTTTTCTGTGAATAAATGAGTTTCAAACTTTTGAAGACTCTTTTGAGTCTATATCTGGCATTTATTCAAGCTCAATCATCACTTCGTTTTGTAATACTTTTTGCCCTGCGGTCACCATTACAGCAGTAATCTTACCTGCTTTTTCTGAAGTGATGTTGTTTTCCATTTTCATGGCCTCTAATTGTACCAAACGATCACCTACTTTCACTGTATCACCCACTTTGACGTCCACAACCATTATAGACCCTGGAATTGGAGCGAGAATTTTTGTTTTTTTAGATGAGGGATTCACCTTGAGTGGCTCAACCGGTCTTTTTGAAGCAGATCTAACCAAAGTTGGTGTCTTGGTAGTTTTGATGTCCTCTTTTAGTTTTACATCGTATGTGGTTCCATTTACCTCAAGCTGGATATTGTTGCCTTCATGTGACAATAGGTTTACTTTGTAATTATTGTCGTGTATTTTGAATTTAAATGATTTCATTTTTTCTGATTTTCTGGATTTTCAAGTCAATTAGGAGGCTCTTTTATTATAATCTATGATGAATACCATAAATTTTTGAACTCCAAGGTGAATATGACTTTTCAGCCTTTTTAATAGTCAATATCGGATTTTCAAAATCGTGTTGTTCATTAAGGTACATATGAATGGCGGCAGCGATGACAGCAGCTTCTTCACCGGTAAATTTTTCATTAGCATTTATGGCTATATCCTTTATCTTCTTGTCCGGACCTTTGGTGATGATTTTATATATAAAAAGCAAAACAGGTAAGCCGAATTTAAAGAATAAAGACAGGGTAAGTAAGGCGCTAAATACGATGACTAATCCTGAAAACAGGATGAGATATCCTTCTCTTAATTGCGACATTAAAATAATAGTTGGTATCATTATAATGGAATATTTGAATGTTTCTTTGGAGGGTTGACCTCTTTTTTATTTGCTAACAACTCTAGAGCTCTGATGATTCTGAAACGTGTGTTTCTTGGCTCTATGACATCATCGATAAAACCATATTTTGCGGCTTCATACGGATTGGCGAATTTTTTAGTGTATTCATCTTCTTTTTGAGAGATGAATTCTCTTTTTTCTTTTTCATCATCAATTTTGTTGATGTTTCTTCCTTCCAAAACCTCAACAGCACCTTTGGCACCCATTACCGCTATTTCTGCAGTTGGCCATGCATAGTTGACATCTCCTCTAAGTTGCTTACAACTCATCACATCATGGGCTCCACCATATGATTTACGCAACGTAATGGTGACCTTAGGAACAGTGGCTTCCCCATAGGCAAATAGTAATTTAGCCCCATGAAGGATGATTCCTCCGTATTCCTGACCCGTACCAGGAAGGAAACCAGGAACATCTACAAGCGTCACTATTGGTATATTGAAAGCATCACAAAAGCGTACAAAACGAGCTGCTTTTCGTGAGGCTTCAATGTCTAGTACACCGGCATAATATTTTGGTTGATTTGCCACAATTCCGACAGGTCTGCCATTAAAACGGGCAAACCCGACAACGATGTTTCTCGCATAATTCCTGTGTACTTCCATAAATTCACCACGGTCGGTAATGGTAGAAATTACATTCACCATGTCATAAGGTTGGTTGGGATTTTCCGGAATGAATTCGTTTAAAACGTCTTCAAGTCTGTCAATAGGATCAGTACATTTGATAATCGGCGGATCTTCCAGATTGTTTGAAGGAAGGTAACTCATTAATTTTCTGATCAATAGAATGTTTTCCTCATCATTTTCGGCTAGAAAATGTGAAACTCCAGATTTTGTAGAGTGGATGTGTGCCCCTCCTAATTCTTCTGCTGTTACGACTTCTCCGGTAACAGTTTCTACTACTTTTGGCCCCGTCACGAACATATAGCTCGTCTTGTCGGTCATGATGGTAAAATCAGTAAGCGCCGGAGAATATACTGCGCCCCCGGCACAAGGCCCCAGAATAGAAGAGATCTGTGGGATAACACCTGAAGCCATTATATTTCTTTGAAAAATTTCAGCATAACCTGCCAAAGACCTTACTCCTTCCTGGATTCTCGCACCGCCACTATCATTTAATCCGATAACAGGAGCCCCAATTTTCATTGCCATATCCATGACCTTACATATTTTTAAGGCATATGTTTCAGAAAGTGACCCTCCAAAAACAGTGAAGTCTTGTGAAAATACATAGACGATTCTTCCGTCAATGGT
>CAJQNF010000027.1 GCA_905479625.1 uncultured Flavobacteriaceae bacterium
TTAAGTATTTCCGTTTGATGAAGAAAAAAATATTTTCCACTTAACACTTAACACTTAACACTTAACACTTAACACTTAAGCCTTAGTACTTAAGCCTTAGTACTTAGTACTTAACACTTAATAATCCTCATTCTCCGGATACTTCGCCATAAATTCTTCCAGTTTATTCACCATGAGTGTACTTCCTACAAAAATGGGAACGCGCTGATGCAATTCCGTTGGTTTGATCTCAAGTATTCTTTTGTATCCATCTGTTGCTTTCCCTCCGGCCTGTTCTGCCAAAAACGCAATAGGATTGCATTCATACAACAGTCTCAGTTTCCCTTGCGGGGATTTAGAACTTGTAGGATACATATAGATTCCGCCTTTGATCATGTTCCGATGAAAATCTGACACCAGTGAACCGATATATCTTGCAGAATAAGGTCGATTACCTTCTTCTTCCTGACAGTATTTTAAATAATCTTTGACCCCTTGCGGAAAATGAATATAATACCCTTCATTGATAGAATAAATATTCCCATCTTCAGGAAATTTCATACGAGGATGCGAAAGATAATAAGTTCCTGTAGCAGGGTTCAATGTAAAGCCGTTTACTCCAAAACCTGTTGTGTAGACTAACATCGTGGATGTACCATAAACAACATATCCGGCAGCGACCTGCAAATTACCGGGTTGTAAAAAATCCTCTTTGATAACAGGAGTACCAACCGGAGAAACCCGTCTGTAAATAGAGAAAATAGTTCCAACGGAGACATTTACATCGATATTCGATGACCCGTCAAGCGGATCGATCAAAACAACATATTTGTTGTCATGAGTCTTGTTCTTACCTTCAATGATCACGAAATCATCTTCCTCTTCACTGGCAATACCGCAAACGATCTCTCTGTTAACCAATGTTTTCATAAAAATATCATTGGCATAAACATCCAGTTTTTGCTGGTCTTCTCCTTGAATATTTGTGTCGCCTGCAGCCCCTATAATATCAACCAAACCAGCTTTGTTTACTTCATGATTTACAACTTTGCTGGCAAGTCTTATTGAACTTAACAGACGAGAAAGTTCACCAGATGAATATTGAAAATCATTCTGATTATCTATGATATATTCGCCGAGGGTTTTATGCTTATTCATTTTATCCTAGTTTAGGGGATTCGTATACAAATATGGTTATTTTTGTATACTTTAAAACGTAAATATGGAGATAATATTGAGAGAGGGGCAAAAAACTGATATGTCGGCTGTACTCTCGTTAATACAAGAACTGGCCAGCTTTGAAAAAGAAGCCAATGCGGTTGAACTATCAGTTGAGGAGTTGGAAAGAGATGGCTTTGGACCTCAGCCCTTGTTCAGGGTTTTTGTTGCAGAAAGAAATAATGAGATCGTGGGGATGGCCCTATTTTATGAACGATATTCCACATGGAAGGGGAGGTCCATACATTTGGAGGATCTCATTGTAAAGCATCAATATAGAGGAGAAGGCATCGGAAAGGCACTTTATACCAAAGTACTGACTTATGCCCATGATCAAAATTTAAAAAGGGTATCTTGGGAAGTACTTGACTGGAATACGGTAGCCATTGATTTTTACAACTCAACAGGAGCAAACATATTAGAGAGCTGGAAAGTAGTCCATATGAATGAAAATTCATTAGATGCTTTTGTCTCAAAAGATTAGTTTTATAAGGGTTTTGAAATTTAACTTATGGAAATATTTAAATTTGGGGGAGCTTCAGTAAAGGACGCCACTGGTGTTAGGAATTTTATGGCAATGCTTCAAAAACTTGACAAGAAGGAAGTATTGATTGTTGTTTCGGCCATGGGCAAAATGACAAATACTTTTGAAGATCTTGTTAAGGCCTATCATCAAAATGAAACCAATCTGGAAAAGCATTTGGATAAGGCGCGCTTATTTCATCTGACGATTATTGAAAACCTTGATTTTGGCCAAAATGCATCCATTCTGGATGAGCTCAAGACCATATTTATTGAAATATCAGATTTCCTTCAAAAGAATAATTCAACAGATTACGACTATATCTATGATCAGATCGTAAGCAAAGCTGAATTGATCTCAACGAGAATTTGCAGTGCCTATTTAGCAAAACATCGGGTAAAACATCAATGGCTCGACGTTCGAAAATGCATCAAGACAGACAGTGATTATAGAAGGGCAAGAGTGGATTGGGAGACAACGACCAAGGCAATTCAAGATAAGGTTGATACTTCAGGTATAACACTAACACAGGGGTTTATTGGGAGCGATAATTACGGTAGAACTACTACGCTTGGCAGGGAAGGTTCAGATTATACAGCAGGTATTTTTGCTTTTTGTTTAGATGCTGAAAAGGTATCTATCTTTAAGGATGTACCCGGTGTCCTTAATGCTGACCCCAGGGAATTTGAGGAAACACACTTAATAGAACAGATATCTTATAAAGAAGCGATCGAAATGGCTTTTTACGGGGCATCGGTAATTCATCCAAAAACATTACAGCCGCTTCAAAGAAAGGGTATTCCACTGCTAGTCAGGTCATTTCTTGATGTTAATTCAAAAGGGACCTATGTAGGAAGTGAACTCGATATTGTACCGAAAATACCTTGTTTTATTGTGAAGAAGCATCAGATTTTGATTTCGATTTCCGATAAAGAATTTCAATTTGTCATGGAACATGATATTAGTGAGATCTTTGGATTTTTACATCAATATAAGATCAAGGTAAATCTGATACAAAACTCTGCAATCAGTTTTTCTCTATGTATTGAGGATAATTTTAATAATTTTGAGCAGCTAATGGCAAAATTGAAGCCGAACTATAAAGTAAAATATAATGAAAACCTTACCTTGTATACCATCAGGCATTTTGATGAAGAGGCGATGAGGTTGCTTGAGCGTGATAAAGAAGTACTGTTAAAACAAAGGAGCAGAGAAACTGCTCAATTAATTGTAAAAGCAACATGAATAGATGAGTCTGGTCACTTCTAAGGAAATCGCTAAGGTCATGAAACTCGATAAATTCGGGTGGGGCGGGACCTTTTTAGGATGGATGCTTTTAAAGACATTGAGGATCTCAAAACTCAACAGAATCTATGAAAGACATAAGCATCAGGAAGACATGGTTTTTCTTGACGGAATACTTAGTGATTTTAAGATCCATTTTGAAATACCTGAAGATGATCTGGCCAGAATTCCAAAAGAAGGGGCATTTATAACTGTTTCTAATCATCCGCTCGGAGGAATTGATGGCATACTGTTGCTTAAATTATTGGTAGAGAAACGACCTGATTATAAGATCATAGCAAATTTTCTTTTGCATCGGATTGTTCCCTTAAAAAAATATGTAATGCCGGTGAATCCCTTTGAAGAGCACAAAGACGCCAAATCGAGCATTACGGGAATAAAAAACGCCTTGCTCCATTTAAGTAAAGGCTACCCTTTAGGGATTTTTCCGGCAGGAGAAGTCTCCACTTTTAAGGATGGTAAACTGCTTGTAGATAAACCTTGGGAGGAAGGTGCGATCAAGATTATTAGGAAAGCCCATGTTCCGGTGATCCCCATTTATTTTCATGCCAAGAATAGTAATTTGTTTTATTTTCTATCTGGTTTGGATCCTAACCTAAGAACAGCCAAATTACCCTCTGAACTACTGTCTCAAAAAAACCGGGTCATCAAGGTAAGAATAGGAAAACCTATCTCCTTAAAAGAACAAGATGGGTTTAAAAGTCTGGAAGAGTTTCATCAGTATTTGAGGAAGAAGACCTATATGTTGGCAAACCCATTCGAAAAAAATAATTTAGACAACAATACCAGAAGTTTTAAATTTTCCAAACCTGTTCAAAAGATCATTGACCCCGTGAGTCCTGATTTAATGAAGGAGGAGCTCAAAGTCTTAGATGAAAATGACTCTTTAATCTTTACGAGTAAGTCGTATAGAATTTATTTGGCAGATAGTAAATACATACCAAATACTTTAAATGAGATAGGTCGTTTAAGAGAGATCACTTTTAGAGAGGTGGGAGAAGGCACTAATAAATCTTTGGATCTTGATAAATTCGATAACTTCTATAAACACCTTTTTCTTTGGGATGATACCAGTAATCAATTGGTTGGTGCCTATAGGATGGGATTTGGTAAAGACATTTTTAAAAAACATGGAATCAAAGGGTTTTATGTGAATGAACTTTTTAAGATTGAACCAGAGCTTTTTGATATGATGGAAAACACCTTTGAAATGGGGAGAGCTTTTATCGTAAAATCCTACCAGCAAAAACCAATGCCCTTGTTTTTACTTTGGAAGGGAATTGTTCATGTAACATTGAGGTTTCCTAATTATAAATACTTGATGGGTGGTGTAAGTATCAGTAATAAGTTTTCGAATTTTTCTAAGTCATTGATGATAGAATTTATGAAGTCACATTATTATGACCCTTTTGTTGCCCAATACGTTTCTCCGAAAAAAGAGTATAAGGTCACATTGAAGGATGCTGATAAAGATTTTGTTTTTGATAACACCAAGGCGGATGTGAAAAAGTTTGACAAGATTATTGATGAAATTGAACCTGGTAACCTCAGGCTTCCAGTGCTATTGAAAAAGTATATCAAGCAGAATGCACAACTTGTCGGCTTTAATGTGGATCCAAAGTTCAATAACGCTGTGGACGGGCTGTTGTATATCCGCATTGCAGATTTACCAGAAAGTACTGTAAAACCGGTAATGGAAGAATTTCAGGCTGAATTAGAACGAAAATTACATCAGGAAAAGAATGGTGATTAGAACCAGGGTTTGCGACCTATTTGGTAGGTTTGAAAGAATTCTTCATCAGATTTACTGAGATAGATAATACCTTCTATTATGCCAATCAGCGCTACCAGCGCCAAAAGAAATCCTAAACTGAACAAACTGATCACCAACATCACAATTCCTTCTTTTTGGTAACCCAGAATAAATTTATGAATACCTAAAGAGCCAAATAAAATGGCCACGATTCCAGCTACAATTCTTTTACTGCCCTGATCAGAACTGATCTGCTGATAAGCCTGCTTTGCACCTTGGGTAAATTCTTCAGCAGTATTTTTTGCTTCTTCTTGAAATTCCTGAGTGTTTTCATCAATCTCCTTGGCAATTTTTTTTGCTTTTGCCTTTATTTTTCTAGCGCCTTCTTCGATATCCTTTTTTAGATCCTTGTTGTTGTCTGTCTCACTCATTTCGTGGAAATTTAGGGATGAATCACTAACAAATTTATAGAATTTAATAATCAAAACCTATCCGCCCAAGTTCTTTAAATTTTACTACTTTTGGAAGATATATGATATTTTATGCATTCAAAAGTTAAAGTTGCTGTTATAGGAGGAGGAAGCTGGGCAACGGCTATTGTTAAGATGTTGTGTGAGAATTTAAATGAGGTGGGCTGGTATATGCGCAGCCATTATATCATCGAACACATTAAGCAGAATAAGCACAATCCAAATTACCTGAGTTCAGCGTATTTTGATCCAAATAAATTATATTTTTCAGAGGATATCAATGAGATTATCAACTATGCAGATTATCTCATATTTGCTGTTCCTTCAGCTTTTGTTCAGGCTGAATTGGATAAAATAAAGGTTTCCTTAGACGGAAAAGTGATTTTTTCCGCCATCAAGGGTATCGTGCCCGAATCCGGACTTATTGTTGGGGAACATTTTCACGAAAAAATGAAAGTGCCTTTAGAAAACATAGGGGTTATTACAGGCCCATGTCATGCTGAAGAGGTGGCTATGGAGCGACTATCCTATTTGACGATAGCTTGTCAGGATGAGAAGAAAGCGGAGATCTTGGCCGAAAAACTTGCGGGAAGATATATCAAAACGAAAATATCTGATGACATCATTGGCACTGAATATGCAGCCATGCTCAAGAATATTTTTGCGATTGCCGCAGGTATCGCTCATGGTCTGGGTTATGGGGATAATTTTCAGGCAGTATTGATGTCTAATGCAATCAGAGAAATGAAACGTTTTATCAAAAAGATCCATAAGATGAAGCGTAATATTAATAATTCAGCATATCTGGGTGACCTATTGGTTACGGGTTATTCTGTTTTTAGCCGGAACCGCATGTTTGGTAATATGATCGGGAAGGGATATACGGTTAAGTCTGCCATGTTTGAAATGAGTATGGTGGCTGAAGGTTATTATGCTACTAAAAGCGCATATCTGATCAATCAAAAAAACGACGCTGATACACCTATTATCGATACGATATATCGGATTCTTTATGAAAATAAGGACCCGAAACAGGAGTTCAATAAATTAACTGATATTTTGAATTAAGGACTAAGGACTAAGGACTAAGGACTAAGTTTTAAGGGTTAAGGGAGAAGGCAGAAGGCAGATGTGAGATGTGAGATGTGAGAAGTGTGTCCCCGATAAAGATTGACTTAAAATTTAATTTATATAATATTTCAGTTCGAAAGCAATTCCGTTCCTTCTTTCATTATTGCTATAAGCAGCGCTATGATTTAATCAATAATTATAGTTTGGAAGAGTAATTGAAAAAATCAAAAATCTTCAATCTCCAATCTCCAATCTCAAATCAATTGTCATACAATCTTATTGAAACTCCCTAATTCCCTTAAACGCTTTTTCAAGTAATTCTTTTTCTATGTCATAAGTTGCTTTATCCCAGTTAAAATAATTGGCAAATTCTTTTAGGATGGGTTCTTTGAGTTGGTTTAGTTGAAAAGGGTCAAAATACAACCGACCTGTTCTTCTCTCAAAAAAATCAAGCGGTTTGATGACCATTTCATGATGAATACTGTACCATAATTCGGCTTTGGCCAGTCTTAATTCAGCATCTTCTTCGACAATTCCCTGAAATTTTTTAAATATAAGGTCAGTTTGTCGCCCATAACGATGAACCAATGATTTGATATCTGTCATGCTGAAACCGTGGGCTTGCCATTCTGGCAATATGTCTTTGACATAGCTTTTTACTTCGGTATAATTTTTAAAAGGATTTTCATTGAGCGGCAGCTGTTCGGTTTGAATATCTTTTAACACTAAGTCATGATCTCTGGAAGCTCTTTTATCGATGAGGTCAACGATGCGTTCGGCCATCTTTCTGTAGCCTGTAAGTTTTCCTCCGGCAATAGAAATCAATCCTGAGTCGGATTCAAAGATCTCATCTTTTCGAGAGAGTTCACCAGCAGATTTACCCTCTTCATAAATTAGGGGTCTAAGTCCTGCCCAACTGGAAATGACATCTTCTAATTGCAAGCTTATTTCGGGAAACATATGATTTACAGCCTCGATCAAATATAAAGTATCCACAAGTGCTACTTGAACTGTTTCAGGTTCCTTTTCGAATTTGGTATCAGTCGTTCCCACATAGGTTATTTTCCCTCTTGGAATGGCAAAGATCATTCTCCCATCAGGCACATCGAAATAAACGGACTGCTTTACCGGAAGTTTTTCATGCGGAAATACCAAATGCACTCCTTTGGTGAGTTGCAATCCTTTAGATCTTTTGGAGACAGCATCCATATGTTCCCGCACGTCATCTACCCAAGGACCTGTGGCATTGACTACATAACGGGCTTTTACGGATACTTCCTTTTCTAAAATATGATCATAAACCAAGGCGCCATTCACTG
>CAJQNF010000028.1 GCA_905479625.1 uncultured Flavobacteriaceae bacterium
GTTTGACGTGGCCAATAACAAAAGTTTATTATCAATAATTGCTAAAATTTATGAAAATGGAGGAATAGTAGGAGGTTGCGGGCATGGACCCGGTGCATTTGCAAATGTTAAACTTAGTAATGATGATTATATGGTTAAAGGTAAAAAAGTGACGGGTTTTCCAAATTCTACTGAGATTACTAAAAGTTGGGCAAAGGAAGGGACTTTATTACCTGTAATGCTGGAGGACCAATTGAGGAATAATGGAGGAATATTTCAAACTAAAAGTGATTTGAATGATAAACACGATGTAGTAATTGACAAGAGAATTGTATCGACCATGTTTCTTCCCTCTTCAGCCATAGTTGCCAAAGAAATGATTAAACAAATAGAAAGCTAATGCCAACAATGGCTATAATTCATTATAGTTTTGTGCCATACTAAAATAAAAGTATTAATCAACGACTGATTTCGTTGTAGCTAATGCCCAAACCCAGAAACTGATTGAATAAAACAGTATTTGAAATCACTAAAATGGACTGTCCTTCAGAGGAAAATCTTATCCGAATGAAATTGGACGGAATTTCAAGTATTGCGAATTTGGACTTTGACATTCCGAACCGAAAATTGACAGTTTTTCACAGCGGAGAAATTGACCAAATCGAAGAGTCAGTTATCGAACTGAAGTTAGGCGGAAAAAAAATATCAACGGAACATACCGAGAAAACCGACTTTGAGGAACATACTAACCAACGAAAATTACTTTGGACAGTTCTCGGAATAAATTTTGCATTTTTTATCATCGAAATGGCAACTGGTATAATTTCAGAATCAATGGGACTTGTTGCAGACAGTTTGGATATGTTAGCGGACAGTTTTGTTTATGGAATTAGCTTATTTGCTGTTGGCGGAACTCTAATTAAAAAAAAGCGGATTGCAAAACTTGCTGGCTATTTTCAAATCGTACTTGCGATTATTGGATTTGTAGAGATTTTGAGAAGATTTTTTGGACACGAAAACCTTCCAAATTTTAAGACAATGATTATTGTTTCAATTTTTGCCTTAATTGCAAACGGAATTTGTTTGTATTTAATGCAAAAGTCTAAAAGCAAAGAAGAAGCGCATATGAAAGCAAGTATGATTTTCACTTCAAATGACGTGATTATCAATTTAGGAGTTTTAACAGCAGGACTTTTAGTGAATTGGTTAAATTCTGGAAAACCTGATTTAATTATTGGAACAATTGTTTTTGTTTTAGTATTTCAAGGTGCATTTAGAATTTTGAAATTGAGTAAATAAAAGAACTAGCTACAACACCGAGAATAACCTGCCTGCCGGCAGGCAGGTTAATTGCTTGGTCACTGCCGACTGACGAACATTCCTGCGGAATATTCTATCTGTGATTTATTTGCTAAATTAGTTGCTTAACCACGCAAATAACCATACAATACAACGTTGTACAACATTGAAATAAAGATTAATAATGAAACGAATATTAAAATATATTTTACTTACTATCTCTCTTTTGATGTTGTGGGCCGTTATTATTTTTTTTGGAACACAGAATGGCTGGTGGCATCAGGCAATAGCGGAACAAGGTGAATCTGAGGAATACATTAATGCTGTAAAAGAAAAAATTAGCCAACAATATGTAGGCAACTTTGCTTTAGCCCTAGTTAAAAATGGAAATGTAGAGGATGAAATATTTCATTCTGAAGGAAAACCAGTAGATAGAAATACTGTCTTTCAAGTTGCATCATTGAGTAAGTGGATTTCTGCTTTTGGAGTAATGAAATTGGTTGAGGAAGGCAAGCTTGACTTGGATGTTCCTGTTAGTAAATACTTAACTCGTTGGCAATTACCTGCGAGCGAATTCAACAATGATGGAGTAACAGTTCGAAGACTTTTAAGCCATACTGCAGGGCTTACTGATGGACTTGGTTATTCGGGTTTTGAACCAGGAGTTACAATACAACCCATAGAAGAATCATTAACCCAAGCATCAGACGCTGATGAAGGTATAAGTGGTGCCGTAAAAGTTGGTGTTGAGCCTGGTGCCGAGTTTAAATATTCAGGTGGTGGATTTACTCTTCTTCAACTATTAGTGGAAGAAGTAAGCGGACAATCATTTGCCTCTTTTATGAAAGAAAGCATATTTGAACCTTTAAATATGACACATTCATCATATATTTGGGAGGACTCTTCTTCTTTTAAATTAGCAGAGTTTTATAATAGTGATGGAACAAAAGCCACACATTATAGTTATACCTCACTTGCTGCAACATCTCTATATACTTCTCTAAATGATATGGAAGCATTCTTTCAAGTATTTCTTATGGGAAATGAGAATGAACCCATTGGGAGAAATGTATTAAAGCCCGAAACAATTAAGGTGATGCGAGAACCACATGCAAGTACAATGGGGATGGACATTTGGGGTTTAGGCACTATTCTATATGCGGCTAATGAAAATGGTGATTTCATTATTGGCCATGACGGAAAAAGCACACCTCCAATAAATACAGCTGTTAGATTAAATCCGCAAACTGGTAACGGAATAATTATTCTGGAAACAGGGAATCCTCTACTGGCAACAAAATTGGCAAGTGAATGGGTGTTTTGGAAAACGGGAAAAGTTGACCTGACCCTATTTACAATGTTAAAAAACAACATGGTTTCTACAATATGGAAAGGTTGGTTTGCAATAATAATAATAACATTAATAATAGGTATAACGCGGTATCGAAAAATGAAAGCGAAAATGTAGAGAATTTGATATTTATATTTAACTTGTACTAATAATGCCGTACAACAATGTATGAACTTCATTAAAAAAGATCATTCACATTAAACGTTGGCTGTAATTAAAGAAAATAAAGATGGATAGAATTGATGTACTGGGAGATTCTAATGAAAGATTTAATCTCTTCACCAAAGAATTATTAGCTGAAACTAACGATTCCGAACTTCAAGAACTTGTTAAAAAGGCTGCGGCAGATCTTAATAGCCCTATTGCTCTGGTGAGCCTTGTTCTGGACCAGGTGCAATTTTTTAAGGCCCATATAGGATTACCACCGGTTCTTGCTTCTTCTCGAGGAACTCATCGTGACGTTTCATTTTGTCAATTCGTGGTTCGAGATGGTGAAACTTTTGAAGTTAACGATGCTTCTAATGATCCACGTATACCCCAACACGTTGTTAAAGAGTACAACATTCAAGCGTATTTGGGTGTTCCGATTTTTGTTGAAGAAAATGTGATGGGTTCGCTTTGTGTCCTTGATACGAAAAAAAGAGGCTTTTCAAAAGAAGATCATACTAGCCTGAACAAACTGGCGAAGCTCGTAAATGGTCGACTGGAGGCAATCACGAAAAATCGCAGACAGAGGCGATTAGATCTTACTCAAGCCACCTTAAGTCCGGCATTTTCCGAGTTATCCAACTCCTTAAAATCAATTCAAGATTTTATAAACTTAGGTTATTCAGCAGAAACCTCTATTCGAACTTTTCTAAATCATTTTAAACATTTGTGTCTAGACAAACCCGAATATTCTGAAGCAATGAGACTTTCACTAGAAGCCGCTACAAAAGCAAACCAATTGAATGAAAATCTTCTTTTAGAGATAGAATTGGCAGTATTGGATAGTATCGATTGCTTAAATGCTCTGGAACGGGTAGTTATGGCAATTGAATCTATTAAGCTATCTGAAATAATTATTTCAGCTCAAGATCTTTCTCGAAATGCAACAAAATTAATTGGTGGCTTTCCTTTACCAGATCTTGAATCAGACCCTAAGATTTATACAAAAGGAAATCTGGCGATTGCAATAATCACAAATTGTCTATTGCTAATCTCTTCAGAACTTGGGAAATCCGGATCCAAAAATGGCATTATTCTTGTCACGAATGAGTACGCTG
>CAJQNF010000029.1 GCA_905479625.1 uncultured Flavobacteriaceae bacterium
ACCGAGAAGGTGGTTCTATAGTGATTGGAGATTGGAGATTAGAGATTTTTGATTTTTGAAGTTTACTTCTAACATCTTCCTTAGGAGGTGATTAACGACCCTTTAATGATTATTGATTGATGAATATTGATTACTGATTTCAGAATTTGACTTCTTAGTTCTCAAATCAACAATCCTTGCCTGTTGGCAGGCAGACCCAATCTCCAATCTCAAATCTCCAATCTCCAATCTTAAATCTCAAAACCTACCCCTTCTCACTTCTGCCTTAAAACTTAATCCTTAGTCCTTAATCCTTAAGCCTTAGTCTTTAACAACTTATTCTGCTCTTCCATCAAATCAGTAAGCTTACTCAACAACTCAATATTCTTCGGTGTCACTACCGTTGCATCTGCGGTATCTTCTGCTTTTTTGATAAGTCGGTTCATAAATTTAACCACTATAAAAATGGTAAAACCAATGATAAAGAAATCTATGGCAGCTTCGAATAAGGCGCCATAGCCAATGGCCACTTCTGCTTTTGTAACCGTGCCATCAGCAGCCATAATAGGATCCTTTAAGATGATTCGCTTATCTGCCATGTTCGTATTCCCTGACAGTAAAGATAAAGGCGGTAACATCACCTTTTTGACCAATACATCGATCACCTTATTAAAAGCTGCCCCGATGATGATACCTATGGCCATATCCATCATATTCCCTTTCACTGCAAAATCCTTAAACTCTTTAAATAGTTTCATGATATGTTATTTTTAAGCCGGTAAAGATATTTGTAAAAAACTTTAGTTCAAAAACAAGTTTGGTTTTTCAAAAGTTTTATCAATTAAGTACCTTTATGCCTCAATATTCTTTTCTTATGGAATTACAGTCTTCTTATCAAAAAGCCATCGCCTTTGCAGGTGCAAAACACAAAGATCAAAAAGTTCCGGGCACGCAAAGTAGTTATTTGATTCACTTGTCAAATGTGGCTATGGAAACGATGATAGCCGGCGGGAATACGCCTCACTTTGATCTTGGTTTTGCGGTTCAAGTTGCCCTTTTACACGATGTGCTTGAAGATACTTCGACAACATTTAGTGAATTGCAACAAACATTCGGGCTTAAAATTGCAGATGCCGTATTGGCCCTTTCCAAAGATGAAACGCTGAAGCCTGAGGCTCAAATTCCGGATAGTCTGGAACGCATCAAATTACAGTCCAAAGAAGTATGGGCCGTAAAACTGGCCGATCGCATCAGCAATATGCAACAGCCTCCAAGGCATTGGGATCAATTTAAAATAATGGCGTATCAAAAAATGGCGCGCATGATCTTGTCAACCCTTAAAGGCGGAAATGCCTATCTTGAAAACAGATTGCATCAAAAAATCATTGGCTACAAGGAATTTGTGCCTCCGGCAAACCCTCTTTAAACAAAAATTAATAATCTGTTACTTCCACTTTCAGTCAAAATATGCAAGAAGTATTAAAAAAAGTACCGCTTTTACTCCTTAAAATCAATCTTCATTTGGTGCGGTACCGGGACCTACTGTTGCTTTTTTAAACCATACTTCTGCATAACATCCATTTGCATATTGTTTAGCGATATCCCCATCATAAGTATCTGATCCTGTATTCCAAACAATATTGTCTTCTGGAAATTTTCCGTTAGTCTGATTATAGGCCCCTTGTTTAAAATACTGGATTTCACCAGCATAAGCATTTTCGCGTTCAACACCATCACGACCTATTGCTGCATATAATGTTCGTATTTGTTCAGGAATGCTTGCGTAAGTTTCGAATTCTGATTTCAACAGGTTTTTGGTGAATTTAATATTTTCATGACCTTCACTTGAAAAAGTAAGATACATAATTCCTTTATAAACGTTTATTTCATAACTGAATTCTTCCCCTAATTCAACACCATCTGCGGGCTCTTTTGGATATGTAGTTGACGATGAACCAACTGTTGATATGTCATAACCCCAAACTGCCGTTGAATAATCCCATCTTTTGGCATTATCACCTTCTGTGTTAATTTCATAGTTCCAAAAGACAGATCCTTTTGTGTGCCCGGGAAATTTCTTGTAAAAGATTTTCAAAGGTTCGTTTTCATGCCCTACATCACTATGAATTTGACCCACAACAACCGAATACGAAGCAGCTACTCTGGCATCACCAGAAGTTGAAACATGTTGAACCTTTAAGGTTCCTGTTAATTTACCACCCGTTTCTGGTATCCAATGTTTTATTTGCCCTAATTCTGTTCTTGTATTGTTCGATGTCATGGAGGTAATTCCGGAATTTGGCGTTTTATATACTACCCAATCCCTTATGCCATCATTTGCAACATAAAAAAAATCTTTTTTTTCAAATTTATCCAATGTATCTGATCGTGTACCATCGCCTAAGAGTATTTTCCATTGATCCATAAAAGGAATGACGTCACTTGGATAAAGCGTCTTAATTGCGTCTTTATCAGAAGACTTTGCAGCTTTGTCAGCGCAACTATTTAGTGTGAATAAAAAAGAAAGCACTAAAAAGGGTTTTACAGATTTCAAATATTTCATGTTCATTTTTTTAGTGTATGAAACAAGCTTAGGTTTTGTAAAAACATAGATGCCTGACAGTTTAAACAACCGCCTGGATGGAACTAATACAACAACCTTAATTTTAAATTCTCTTCTACCTTGATCTCTCCTGAATCAATCAGCGTGTTACCTGAATGGGAATTATTTTTGGCACCCCATAAAAGCGCTACCATTTTTACAGGATTATTTTTAAAGGTGTTTTTAGAGATATCTACATTATGAATGCCATAAGAATTGATAAGGATATCAGCCTTGGCTTCTTTACCAGAATTTGTAAAAGTGCTGTTCTTAACCGATAAATACCCTCCAATGGTAGATTCATCATACCCTCCACGGTAATAGTCGATTGGACTGCCATTGATCTGATCAAATGTACAGCCATCAATCACTAGATTTTCCACATTATAATCCCCCTTGTCATTGGTCTCTTCAGCCAGCTCGATCCCGTAGGTGCAATTTGTAAATTGGGAGCCAATAAAAGTAATTTCATCAGAGAAAGATTGCTTGTAGGCTTTGAGAATGTATTTGAACCCGTCTACCTCAACATGAGTTGCATGAATATTATATAAGCTCGACATATTATCCTTTAAGGATGCGAATGCCATTTGTGTTCCTGATCCTTGAAGGCTTATTCCCTCCAATACCAAATCTCCTTTTGGATGCATCTCAAATAGAGCCGTATCTTCCATTCCTTCATATTGCAGCTGTGTTTTCGCGCCTGCTTTATGCGATTTGATGGTCACCTTTTTATCAATGACCAGAGAAGTGGCAATGCGATAATTTCCCTTACTTAAACTTAGTATATCTCCATTTTCAGCTTCGGCTAAAGCTCCAGCTAAAGCGCCGTCTCCTGGCTTTACTTTAATTGTTTTTACTTTCTTTTCTTTGGCCTCATTAGAGTAAAAGTCTGTTCCGTATTTTGATTTGTCCAGGATTCCCGGCTTTTGACCATCTGAAGCAACTGAGGCTCCCGGTCTATTGGAACTGGCTCTTGAATTGCCAAAAATATCTTTGGTGATTTTGTCAAATTCGAATCCAGGATATAAGTCAGTATCTTTTAATTCAGTATCTGGAACGAAGATAATATCACTAACCGCTTTGATGCCAAAATCATCAGTGACGAATCCCTGGTTCTCTTTAAAAGCGACCCCTTGATTATTGATCAGGTTATTTTTGAATAGTACGCCATCAATAGAGTCATGCGCAACTATAGGCTGTGCATCTCCTTTCTCATTATAAATCAGATTATTGGCCACTAAAGTTCTAACAGCTCTTGCTGATCTGATTTCTGAAGCAGGTAATACATCTTTTTGGCTAATATTGGTGCCTACACCAAATTGCCAAGGAGAAGTACAATTGACCCAAGAATTAAAAGCAACAACAACATCCGTTACCTGATTATATCGATTAAGCGGTGATTTTGGGATACCATTCATAACAGCCAGCGGACTGCGAAAACTACTTCCCTTTAAATTATAAAAATAATTATTAACGATCCAGTGTCCGGTATTAATCACTCTGATGCCCCCTATCTGCGATGAATTTTCATCACCGATAAAATAGTTTCCATCGATCATACAGTAATTTCCATGCCTCATGACCAGAGAACCTTCCGATTTATAAAAAACGTTATTCCTAAATTCATTGAAATTCGTTTTACTGGATATTACCTCAACTTCACCGTCACATCTTTCAAATAAGTTATTGGCCACTAAGGTATTGCTTGGCGACATGGACGTGAAACTGTTCCCTAGCTGAATAGTTTCTCCGCTAGGTCCTCCTTTGGGAGGTCTTGGTCCAAAATGATTATTGGTGATTTGGTGGTAGTTTCTGATGCTTTTATTGCCCTCAATACTGACCCTTACGGTTGGCCCTCGATTTGATTTTCCGGCTAGATAACAATGATCCATGCTATTATGCCTTCCGTGAAACTCAACCCAACGATCTGGTCGGTCTCGCTTTAACTGGTTGTAACCAAGGATCACTGAATTGACCAAACTACAATGATTGGCCACCGTATCTTTATGTGTTCTAAATTCAACCACCACATCTGACGGGGTTTGACCGTTTCTAAAAAACAGTCCGCTAGCCATCAGATATTCTCCTCCGAATTTTAATTCTGATTTCCCTTCAAGAAAAACCTTACCTGGCGTTTCAGCTCTAAGTGTAATAGGTGACTCCGCTGTACCCTGACCAGTAAATTTTATTTGAACATCTTTCCAAATACCATCAGCCATGACAATCTCATCTCCTGGTTTTGCATTGTTCAACGCTGCTGTCAGCGCTTCATTATCTGCAACTAAAATCCCTTGTCCATTAACTGCCTCAGCAGACGAAAGAAAAAGCACTATGAAAAAACAGACTATTATTAATTTACGGTTCATGATGATGTCTTTAAAATAGATGATTTTAGAAATAGGCTTGCAAGCCAAGAATTCCTGCATACGATACCAAACAGGAAAATATAAAAGCCAAAATAAGACCCGAATTGATCCATATTCCTGTTGTATAAGTTCCCATTAATTTTTTGTTATTGATCAATAAAATAATCCCCAGAATTACGATTGGCAATACAAACACGTTGAAAACCTGTGATATAATTTGAATCTCAATGGGGTTGGCACCAAAAACAGGAACGATTAAAGCCACCACACAAGCAACGGCTGTTATTATTCTGAATTGTTTTGAATTTGTATCCAACTTTCCTGACTGGTAATCAGCCAAAAGAAGTGGTGCGATCAAAAGGCATGGAAAAATAGACGATAGTCCGGCGCTTAAGGTTCCAAAAAAGAACAATGTCATTGCAAATTTTCCAGCTATGGGTTCCAAGGTATTGGCCATGTCTAATACTTGTTTTACCGGCATATTCTGATGGAATAATGCCCCACTGGCAACAGCCATAACCGAACCACTGATCGTAAAAACCAAAATAGCCGCAATAATGGCATCCTTTTTTTGCTGGATGAGATTCTTGATGGTCCAGCCCTTTCCTTGAACAAAAAGTGGACGGGATAAAAAGGTTGCGGCTGCCATAGTAGTTCCGACAAAAGCTGCTACCATTAATTTACCTCCTTTAACATCAGGAATGCTAGGAACCAAGCCTTCAATGATTTCTATAGGCTGAGGATATACAAAAAAGAGTGAAACTAAAAATGACAAGCCCATGATGGTCACAAAAATCACAAGGATCTTTTCAAAGAAGGTATACTTACCAACCAGCAATAGGGCATAAAATACAGCAATGATTACAACTGCTATGCCCAATACCATTTTATACTTATACGGGCCCACTTCAGGGAAATAGACATTGACCAATTCAAAAATAATATTAGCTGATATACCAAGAATTCCCATGAGGCTATTCCATTGGCCAAAAGTAATTCCGATGATAATTAGAATAGCGATGACCTTACCACCTTTGATATGCTTCTTAAAACTGTATAGAGCTGTTTCACCAGTGATGAGGGCGTAATTCCCATAAACAAACATCAGAAGACCTGAAAAAAGGCAGCTCAACATTAATACCCATAACAATTGCATGCCATAGGTGCTGCCGGCAACGATCATCGAAGTCACACTCCCCGTGCCAATGGTATAACCAATAGCAAAAATACCGGGGCCAAAACTGAGCACCAAGGCAATCACTTTTCCTAAAAAAGTATTTTTTTGCCAAGTTGAATTGGTCAATGACATAATGATTGATTTATATGACTTCTGCGGCCATCTTGTTTGGCATACCAAAAGGCACTAATGCACCTTCGGGTACCTTTATAAGGTAAGTTCTAACGTACTTCCTGAATAATTTTTAAAGAACCTTCTATCAGGCTTTGAATCTTTTCCAAATCAAAATTTCCCTGGGCATCTTTCTTAATGAGTTTTGATCCCATTCCTACGCAGGTTACCCCTGCATCGAACCATGCTTTTAGATTTTCTTTCGTTGGAGAAACGCCTCCTGTTGGCATAATACTAGTCCAGGGCTGTGGCCCTTTAATTCCTTTTACAAACTGAGGTCCATAAATATCCCCGGGAAATAATTTAACGACCTCGCAACCGAGCTCTTCAGCTCTTGCAATTTCGGTTAAGGTACCGCAACCAGGTGACCATAGTACTTTTCTTCTATTACAAACAATTGCAATATCTTCCCTAAGTACAGGAGTTACGATGAAATTTGCTCCCAAAGACATGTATCTGGAGGCTGCTGCTGCGTCTGTAACAGAGCCGACTCCCATCACCATTCCAGGTAATTCTTTGATGACAAATTTTACCAGCTCACCAAATACCTCATGGGCAAAATCTCCACGAGCTGTGAATTCCAAAAGTCTCGCGCCTCCCTTATAGCAGGCCGCTACAACCTTTTTACTTGTTTCCAGATCAGGATGATAAAATAAGGGCACCAAACCCGTTTCTTTCATCACCGCTGCTACTTCTAATCTTGTATATTGAGCCATCTGTATAGATTTTGTTTTTGCTAACGTGCAACTCTTCCTGAAGCGTCTCCGCCCATTAATTTCTCTACTTCTGATACTGTCACAAGGTTCGCATCTCCTTTAATGGTATGTTTTAAACATGAGGCTGCAACCGCAAAGTTTAATGCATTCTGATCATCTTCAGGATATTTTAATAATCCATAGATCAGGCCGCCCATAAACGAATCACCGCCACCAACTCTGTCCACGATATCTGTAATTTGATACTGTGGGGATTCATACATGGTTTTACCATCATAAAGTACCCCTGCCCATGTATTATGAGAAGCAGAAATTGAACCTCTTAAAGTTGTGATTACTTTTTTGGCCTTTGGAAATCTATCCATCATCTGTTCGCAAACAGATAAAAATGCTTCTGCTTTTACATCATGTCCTTGAGTCGTGATATCTAATCCTTCAGGTTTGATCCCAAAATGCTTTTCAGCATCTTCTTCATTTCCTAAAATAACATCACAATATGAGGTTAGTTCAGACATGATCCCTTCTCGATCTCCACCATAATTCCAAAGCTTTGCCCTGTAATTAAGATCAGTTGAAATGGTAATTCCCATCTCACTGGCCACCTTAACAGCTTCCAAACAGGCGTCTGCTGCTCCCTGAGAAATAGCAGGTGTAATTCCTGTCCAATGGAACCAGGCGACATCTTTAAATGCTGCTTTCCAGTCAATCATACCGGCGCTGATCTCGCTCATCGCTGAATGCGCTCTGTCATACACCACTTTAGAGCCTCTTGATACGGCTCCGGTTTCAAGGAAATAAATCCCTAAACGATCGCCACCATAAACAATTTTATCTACCCCTACACCTCTTTTACGCATTTCCATCATGGCACATTGACCGATATCATTATCCGGCAAACGGGTAACAAAATCTACAGTAACACCGTAATTGGCTAAAGAAACGGCCACATTGGATTCGCCTCCTCCATAGATTGCGTCAAATTGATTGGCTTGTGAAAATCTTAAAAAACCTGGAGGTGCTAATCTTAGCATAATCTCTCCAAATGTTACTACTTTTTTCATTGCTGAATATCTTATATTTTTTTTTAACTGAAGGCTAAACCTCCGTTAATATCTACATTATTACCTGTTATAAATGAAGCTTCATCTCCGGCTAAATAAACCACTAAATCAGCTACTTCCTCCGCAGAACCTTCTCTGCGAAGTGGCGTTGAATTTGCCACATTAGCACGAACCTGATCTTTTGTAAAATCGTCGTGGAATTTAGTGGCAATCATACCCGGACAAACCGCGTTAATTCTAATTCCTTGCGGACCAAACTCTTTTGCCCAATTTCTTGTCAAAGTCATTACTGCACCCTTAGAGGAAGCATAAAGCGCTGAACCAGGTCCTCCACCATCACGACCAGCTTGGGAAGCAAAGTTTACAATTGAAGCTCCTTTCCCCATTAATGGCTTAAAAGCTTGCGTAACAAATACAGTCCCTTTAAAATTGACATTCATCACCAGGTCATAAAAATCTTCATCTAGTTCTTCAATAGTCTTTCTCGCAAACAAACCTCCGGCAACATTTACTAAAATATGAATTTTTTCACCAAATGCAGCTTTAGTTTTGGCGACCATATTATTGATGTCTTCTCGTTTAGTTACATCGCCATAAACGGAAATAGCCTCACCCCCAACGGCTTTGATTTCTGCCATGGTAATTTCTTTGTCAGATTCACTGTCAAAATAGTTCACAACAACCTTGGCACCTTCTTTCGCTAATTTCACGCATACGGCGCGACCAATATCACGACCGCCACCTGTTACAACGGCAACTCTACCTTTTAATTTCATTTCTTTATTTTTAAATTCCTAAAGCTTGTCCACCTCCAATTTGGATAGTTTCAGCTGTTATGAATGATGCATCCTTACTTGCTAAGAAAGATACAACTGAAGCAACCTCTTCTGCCTCTCCTAATCTTCCTAATAAAATGCTATTTTTAAATGTCGCAAAAACTTCTGGCTTAGTTTCTTTAGTTTTAGCATGGAATGGTGTGTCAATAGTACCAGGAGATACAGCATTTACTCTAATTCCATATTCAGCTAAATCTTTTGCCAGTGCTCTGGTAAGTGCATGGACACCTGCTTTGGATGTACCATAAATACCAGCTCCAGGTCCACCTGCATTCCAACCAGCGTTTGATGTGTAATTTATAATAGAAGCATTCTTACCTTTTTTAAGGAAAGGAATCGCAGCTCTGGAAGCAAAAAATGCTGAGTCAAGATTTAAGGCCATGACGAATCTATAAAATTCAGTTGTCATTTCTTCAAATCGAGATCTTCCACCTAATCCACCAGCATTATTTACAAGAAGATCAATCTTACCATACTTCTCACCAATTGCTGTTATGTTAGAAGTTACGGCGTCATCGTCTGTTACGTCAAATCCAACATATTCTGCTGTAATTCCTTCTGCAGTAAGTTCTTCTATTCTTTTAGCTCCAGCTTCATCTTCAATACCGTTTAATACTACTGTGTATCCGTCTTTACCTAATCTTTTAGCTACTGCAAATCCAATTCCACCTGTAGCTCCTGTGATGATCGCAACCTTATTTTCTAAACTCATTTTTTTTATTATTAAATATTTATTCTTTTTAAAAACTTTATTCTCTTTTAAAACATCTATTTCTTTATTGATTTCAATGGCTCAATCTTAGGAATCAAGATCCATACACTAGCTATTACTATCAATGCCAGGGCCGCACCAATTACAAAAGCAGGGGTATAATTACCACCTACCGTCAACATTGGAACTAAGGATACTAATCCGGCACCAGTTAGCTTCGCAGCAGTACCTGAAAAACCAGAAAGTGTACCCACCGTTTTTTTTCCATACAAATCACTAGGCAGTGTCTGAACATTTCCAATTGAGGTTTGAAACCCGAAAAGAACGGCAGCCATTATTAATACTGCATTAATTGGTGATCCAGGATTTGATAAGGCTAATAAGGCTGGAAGCATAATAACACATCCCAGCGTTATTACTGCCTTACGTGTTCTGTTAACACTCCATCCAGCTTTTAATCTATTCTGAGCCAATAGGCCTCCAAACCAAGCCCCAAGCATAGCCCCCACATAGGGTACCCAACCATAAATACCAATAGCTTTAACATCCATATTATAAACTTCGGAAAGGTAGATAGGGATCCAAAAAACGAATAACCACCATATTGGATCTATTGCTGCAGAAGCAATAATAACACCCCAACTCTGCTTACGTGAAAGTAATTCACCTACTTTAGGATTATATTCATCTGTTTTTTGAAGTAATTTTTCTTGATCTTCCTTTTGTCCTCCAAGTATATAATTTCTCTCATCTTCTGTTAACCAAGGATGATTTTTGGGTGGCGATTTTACGATTATTAACCATGGAATCAACCACAGTAAACCTATAAGACCTATTATAACAAATATCATTTGCCAGCTAAAATAAATTGTTAGAAAAGCTATCGTTGGTATAGCAACAATACCACCTATTGCAGCTCCGGAATTAAATATACCTTGAGCAAAAGCTCTTTCGCTAGAAGGAAACCATTCTGCATTTCCTTTTGCCGCTCCTGGCCAGTTTCCTGCCTCAGATATTCCTAACAAAGACCTGAAAATGGAAAAACTCACTACACCTTTTGCAAATGCATGAAGTGCAGTAGAAATTGACCAAAAACCAATTGATAAAACAAAGCCAATTCGCGTACCTACTTTATCAAATATTTTTCCGAATATAGATTGCCCAAATGCATAAGAAAACATGAAAACCACTGAAATCAGTGCATAAATTTCTTTTCTTTCCGTCATTGACTTATCTGGATACAAATCTTCTGATATACTTGGCCATAATACAACTAATGCCTGTCTATCAATATAATTAATTACAGTTGCCAGAGCAATTAAAGCGATAACCCACCATCTTAATCCTTTTATTTTCATCTAACTATAATTAATTCTCAGACCTATTGGACGCACTAAACTCTATCAATAAGAGATAATACTCCTTCAATCATTTTATTACTACTATATTACTACATGTTTTGTTTGGCCTTTGCCAAATAACTATCCGTAAAAGATTCCGGACAGATAGAAATTAAAATATTTCCAAAGTCGGTAAGTAATACTTCCCTCTAACTTATTTTATTACTTGATAGAATCGTGCATTTCTATCCAATTAAAACCTATCAATCTATGTACTGTAACAATACTGATACAATGCTTTAAAATGTTCCTTCATTTTGAGCTTACTCATTGAAGGATCTTGTTTTTCTATGGCCTCAAATATCGCCTCATGTTCTTTAATTCCTTTCAGTGCTTGATCATCATCACAAACATGGTATTTTTCAAAATTGGTAATGATCTCAGGTGTTATTTTAAGCATGAATGTATTCAAGGTACTGTTACCAGAGGCATTCGCAATGGCCAGGTGAAATAATAGATCCTCTTGCACAGCATCTTCGCCTTTGAGGACTTTTTTAGAATAAGCTTCAAGCGCCTTTTTGATATTCTCAAGTTCCTTATCAGTTCTTCTCAAAGCTGCCAGCCTAACCGATTTTAATTCAAGCAGAATCCTCGTTTCAACTAAAGACTTAAAATCAGGGTCCTTGAGTTGTAAAATATCATCGATCATCCCATTCATCGCAATCACTCCAATGTTTGCTACAAAAGTGCCGCTTTGGGGAATAGATTTTAGGAGGCCGTAAAATTCTAGTTTTTGAATCGCTTCTCTAATATTGCTTCTGGTCACTCCAAATTTTTCAGACAACATTCTCTCAGAAGGTAATTTATCTCCAGGTTCAAGATTCTTATAATTGATCAACTCTTTGATCTTATAAATAATCTCTTTCTGAACATTATGATTCTCAGATTTTACAATAAACTCTAAATTCATTCTTCAAATTTAAATTGGTTAACCAAAATTTTCAAGTAAATTTAACTAAAATAATCGGTTTGATTTATTAAAGTCTGCGAACTTACCGGTTAATGGGTATTCCGGTAAGCTCAAACTAGACTTCTTCTCAATTTACTCAAATAATTAATCTCTTTTTGTTCAATTTTTAAAAGGCCATTCCGTCATTTTTAATGCGTTACTTGAAGGCTATAATATTTGACTTTAGCAAATGATCCTTCATCTTTTGTTGAAAGATAATTTCCAGCTTTAAAATAATTTTCAAAAACTCCCCAACGAAGCATATCATTATTCTCAATAATATATGATTCATTTTCGTTTAGGATAATTTCCATTTTTCCTGTACTTGCTATAATTTCAAGATCAAATGGTTCAAAACCGACTTCTGTCTCAAAGTTAAAGCCTTCATCATCTCCCCAGGCATCAGTTTCCAATACTTCTATCTCATCTGCATTTTTATCTTTCAGATACTTACTTTTTACACGAATCAAACCCTTGTACCAATAAATTTTTAAAATTGGTGGAGCATTATTGTCTTTGGCATCAATCAGTTCTTTCTGCTCGTTCGACAATCTTCCGTGAATTTGCATAATGATCGTCCTGTGATACTTACCATCACCATCCTTTGAAATATCTTCTAAAGCCAAGGTACCCTTCATTCTTCCTCCTTGATCAAAAGACCAATTCTTAGAAAGGTCAGTAGGATCCATCAATTCTCTTAATTCAGTTCTTGAATAAGAAGAATTAGCAGTAGACGCTTCCGGATAGGTATAAAACACCAATGACCCATCGATAGAATCATTGAACATAAATGGCTTAAGTGTTTCATTATTACCATAATCAAGAATCTCAGGTGGGTAAACCTCCGTAGGATTTCCAATAGGTAAAGTAACCTTCCAGTGACTCAGATCAATTTCAGGAAGCTTATATTCTTTCTCAGACTCAGGCTCTTCCGTAACAATCTCCTCTGGTATTGCCTCATTAACAGGAACTAATGGTTCATCCTCTCCTTGACAAGCAAAACACAAGAAACCAACTACTGATAAACTTGTTAATTTAATCTTATGTCTGATCGTTTTTTTCAAAGTGAAATTACCTTATTGAATTAATGACTTACTTCTAGTGAAAAATATTTTACTTCGGCATGAGCTCCTTCATCTCTGGTTTGAAAATAGTTACCTGCTTTAAAATAATTTTCAAATACACCCCATTTCTCTATATGAATGTCATCATAAACGGCGTATTCTGTTTTATTTAAAGATACAACTAACTTTCCTTCAGACACTTTTACTTCTAAGTCAAAGGGCCTAAAATCTACCTTTTCCTCAAAATTAAAGCCTTTATCATCTATCCAGGAACCTGTTCTTAAAATATCCGTATCTGACATACTCAGATCTTTCAATTGCTTGGTCTTGACTCTAATTTTACCATTTTGCCAATATATTTTTAAAATTGGCGGTGCATTATTATCTTTTTGTCCGATCAGGTCACGTTGCTCATTGGTCAATCGTCCATGAATCTGCATGATCATTACCTTATGGTATTTCCCATCTTTTCCTTTAGACACCTCTCCCATGGCCAATCTACCTTTCATCTTCCCGCCTTGTTTAAAGGTCCAGTTCACATTATTGTTCCCCGGCTCCAGTTGCTCCCTTAGTTCTGATCTCGAATATTTTGTATTCGCTGTCGTCGCATTGGGAACTGCATAAAAAACAAGCGCACCTCTGGTTGAATCATTGAACATATAAGGCATCAATGTTTCATTTGTCGCATAATCTAAAATCTCTGGAGGTTCCACTTCCGCAGGATCACCTGCGGGAATGGTTACCTTCCAATGACTTAAATCTATATCAGGTAATTTATACTTACGCTTTTTTTTCTTTTTCTCCTTTTTAGTGGAGTTCCCTTCGTTCTTATCCTGTGCTATAGCAGCAGGCGCAATGAACAACAGACTCAAGAATAAAAACACTATTTTAATATAAAATCTCATATGAAATTACCTTCACTAATCTTTATTCATTCAATGCTATAGAAACTTCATCAACTCTTGATTCTACTCCTTCATTAGTCATCAAAATTGCTATAGTGGTATTATCACCAGTATTGAAGAATAGATCCACTTTCACATAAGTGCCAGAATCTGTTTGATCTGTACCAACTTTTTTCACTATAGTTGCTGCTTCCGCATCATCCAGATCAGTTATTCCTCCACCTAAAATAGCTACCGTCATAGATCCAGCTCCATCTTCCTTCATGGTATAATAATAAGTAACTACATAATCAGTATTCGCTGAAACTGTTAATGCCTGGTATCCAACTCTATCCCCGGCAGATGGGAACTTCGCTGCCTGATCACCGCTATATACGGGTGAACTGGTAATCTGAATTACACCACCCAAGTCATTTCTCCATGAATCACGACCATCTCCCGATCCATCAGGAAGCGTGCCATCTTCAAAGCCAGCTTCTTGAACTATTGGTAAAATTGCCTTCAATTCCTCTACAACTACTATTTGACTTATCGTGCTGCTTGCACCTAATTTATCAGAAGCGATTAACGTAACAGTAAATTGCCCTATGTCAGCATACGTATTCGACGCATCTTTACTTGTAGAGCTGTTCCCATCACCAAAATCCCACATATAATCTGTCGCACTTGTCGAAAGGTTTGCAAAATTAATCTTTAGATTGTTGTCAGGACTTACCGACGCGCCAAACTTTGCTTCTGGCGGGGTAAGATCTGGTATAGAACCAGCCTCGGGGAGTTCAAAATCAGAGCATGAAGACAAGGAAAATGTCATCGCTACTGCTGCAACCATCAATACCTTAGCATTGATTAGTTCTTTTAAATTTATCATTTTATACATAATAATATTTTAATAGTTAAATCTATTCTTAGTAACCTGGATTTTGTTCCAGTAAACCGCCACTTAAATTAACCTCAGCCTGTGGAAATGGCAACAACAAATCAGTTGCGCTAAAACCATATCCATTATCTGCTGCGAATTGTTCTAAGATTCCAACTCCGATGTCAAAACGAAGTAAGTCAAACCAACGTTGGTTTTCAAAAGCAAGTTCTACCCTTCTTTCATTAAGCAATTCTTCTTTTGAAATACTGGCAAATGCATCTGTCAGACCTGCTCTGTCTCTTACCTTCTGGAAAGATGCTATAGCTGACGGATCTGCAGTACTTGCACCACCTGCCATGATTGCCTCAACATGCATTAGTAAAACATCTGCGTATCGAAGAACGATCCAGTCGTTTCCGGCAAGCCTTGGATCTCCTGCAGTAGGCTCAATACCTAAACTGGAGTCACCATTGGGGATATACTTTACCACCTGATTTTGTGTGGGCTGATCCGAATCAATTCTGTAAGAATAAATCGTTCTATCTCCACCTGTTGCATCCAGGGCAGCCTTAGCTTCATCTGTTACATAATTCAATCCACTTGACCTACCGACAGCATTCAACCATTCAGCTGAGAAATTTTGACTATCTCTTGTGTCGTCACCAATATATTCAATGGCAAAAATAACCTCGCCGTTTCCTTCATCGTAAAAGACATCTTTGAAATTGTCTTCAAGATTAAATCCATAAGACATTACAGATTCACATAAAGATCTGGCTTCTGAATAATTCCCTAAGGTTAAATGAACTTTAGCTAATAAAGCCTCTGCCGCTGCTTTGGAAGCACGACCTTTATTTGAATTATCAAGATTAGCCGCTGCCGTCTCTAAATCAGATACAATCAAGTTGTATACTAAACTTACATCAACTCTTCCAAACTGGGTTTCTTCGTCTGATAGATCAACAACTCCGTCAATCAATGGAATCGGACCCCATAGTCTCACTAAGTTAAAGTAAGAATAAGCTCTTACAAATTTTGCTTCTCCTTCAAATGTACTTGCAGCTGCTGGAGTTGCATTTTCTAAATTATCCAACACAGTATTCGCTCTGAATATTACATTGTAAATACTTCTGTAATAATCAAATACAACACCATTGGTGGATTCTACACTAAAACTTTCAAATTGTGCGGGCTCACCCTCACTAGCCTTTGTTCTGGTGTTATCACTTCTCATTTCGGTAAGCTGATACTCAACTTGCGTTCCATGATTACTATTAGATTGGGTATCATTAACACCTTGAAGTCCATCATATAAATTATCTACAGCTGCCTGTAGCTCCTGATCAGATGTATAATAAGTATCAGCGCTTATTGCAGAAATCGGTTCTGGTGATAAAAAGTCTTCACAAGAAGATACATATACCGCTAATAATAATAACGTCAAATTTTTTATTCGTCTCATAATATTATTTTATTATTGGTTAAATTAAAACTGTAGGTTAAAACCTAGTGAAACAGTACTGAAAACAGGTGCGCCTGCTCTTTGATAACCTAAAGTTGTTGAACTTGTATTATCAATTGACTCTGGATTATAACCTGTATAATCATCTGCTGTCAAGTACATTAAATTCTGTCCTGATACATATATTCTACCTCTGGTAAATACATTTGATCTTGTCATCCATTCTTGTGGAAAATTATATCCTAAATTTACATTTCTCAATGTTACATATGAAGCATCCTGAATGATGTCATTTGTAAAGATCTTTTGCTTGATAAATTCCTGATCAGGTGTAATTGCCGGATCGAAATCCTGACTTGAGTTAAAGTGATTGAAAATATATTGATCACCCATATTTCTCACTTTGGCACCATGACTTCCCTGGAACATAAAACTAAGATCAAAATCACCTAATTTAAAGGTGTTGGTAAAACTCCAGATTAGGTCTGGGTAAGGATCACCAAGAATTGTTTTATCATCATCATCAATTAATCCGTCACCGTTCAAATCTCTAACATAAACATCTTGAGCCTCTCCACCTATTGGATGATAAGGGTTATTGATGTATTCCAGAGGGATGTCTCTATCTACTACCCAACCATAAAAAGAAGAAATTGGACTTCCTTCAAGGTTGATCCATTCGGAGGCTCTTTTACTATCCACATTCTGTATCAACCCATTGGATTCCGCAAAATCTTTCAATGTGTTTTTATTATGTGATAGGATTACCATTGAAGACCAGGAGAAGTTCTCCTTTACGATGTTTTTAGTTCTCAATTCAAATTCAAATCCTTGATTCTCTACTTCTCCAATATTTACCAATGCTTCTGTAAAACCAGTTGTAGCAGATACAGGGTTATTCAATAAGAGCTGATCACTTGTTCGATTATAATAATCAAATGAACCTGTAATTCTATTATTTAAAAATCCGAAGTCCACCCCTGGGTTGATTTCAACAGATCGTTCCCATTGTAGGCCCGGATTAGCAATATTTACTGGATCAAAACCAGAAACTACGGCACCATTTATAATGGCTGTAGTTGCTCCAAGCAATGCATAAGATGGATAGTTATCGATCATTGTGTTACCCGTTGAAAGCGAATTGTTACCACTTGATACATTAGGATTCACGTTTCCGGTATTTAATCTGTCATTACCAGTTACCCCGTAACTAACTCTTAACTTCAAGTAACTAACTGCTTTACTATCTCTTAGAAAATCTTCATCGCTAATATTCCATCCAGCAGAGATTGCAGGGAAACTACCATACTTAAGGTCTGACCCAAATATTGAACTACCTTCTCTTCTGAAACTTGCAGAAAACAAATACTTGTCTTTATAGGCATAATTTGCACGGGCAAAATATGATTGATTTCTTTTTTCCCACGCAAAAGATGTAGCAGAAGCTATAGTCGCCGCATTATTGATCGTTTGAACGTCATCTGATTCGTATCCAGTTCCTGTTATACTTGAATAATAGTTGTTGAACCCTTCTATTGATGTACCAAGAATTGCACTTACTTCATGATCTTCATTAAAAGTTTTATTGTATGATAAAATATTATCCCAAATTAAATGGATACGTTCTTCATTTCGATCCTGAGATGAGGCAGCAGCAGCACCATTTCTGTTCGACAATACACCTTGCCATCTCGTTCTTTTTGTATTCTGAAAATCGCCAGATACGGCAGATCTAAAACTTAAGCCATCAATAATATTATATTGACCATAGAAACGACCGTTTAATTTGAATTTTTTATCCAATCTTTCACGTTCCAATACTTTAGCTCCTGGATTCGTGTTTGATGTATTACTGATATCAGTCCCACCTGAAGCTACCGGCGCTCCAGTCTCTAAATCCCAGTCATCGAACATTCTTTGAATCGCATAATCTCCAATCTGAGCATCGGCATATCTGCCACCATCTCTTTCACGGTTTATAAATTGAATAGAATTTTCGTCTAAATAGAGTGGCAACCATGGCGGTTGTCTTGTAATATCATGTGTGGAACCATCCATTCTTCTAGTATCTGAATAAGACGCTGTCATACTGGCTCCTGCAGAAAATTTATCATTGAAATTTGTATCAACTCTCAGTTTATAATTATATTTCTTAAAATCATCAGTTAACAAAACGCCTTCATCATGTAAGTAACTTAAAGCTGTACTAAATTTTGTATTGGCACTTCCACCACGCACAGCAAGAGCTGTATTGGTAATGATTCCTCCATCAAAAATGATATCTTGCCAATCCTCATCAACACCTATTTGTTGTTTGACAAGTGTTCTGTCAGTAAGTGACCCCGTAGCAGCTAGCTCCTGTGCGGCCCACTCTTCAACTGAAAAATCATAGGCACTACTTTTACGTGCTGTTTTAACACCTGTATAATGATTAAAACTGAAAATCGCTTTACCTTCTTTACCTTGTTTGGTCGTGATTTGAATTACACCGTTACCACCTCTGGCTCCAAAAATAGCAGCGGATGCAGCATCTTTTAAAACCTCAAATGATTCGATATCATTCATATCCATGTTAGTCAAAAAATCGTTATCAACGATTGCTCCATCAACTACCACCAAAGGTCCAGCAACTCCGGCTACAGATCCTGTACCCCTAATTCTGATTGTTGGAGCAGCTCCTGCTTCTCCACTAGTTTGTTGAACATTTACACCTGACACTTGCCCTACCAGTGCATCGTCAACCCTCGGTACAGCAATCTGATCAAGGTTTTCGTTGGTCACTTTCGAAATAGCTCCAGTTAAATGTGATTTTTTCTGTGTACCATATCCAATAAGAACAACCTCATCCAATTGGTTAAGGTCTTCAACCATAGTAATATCTATACTTGTTTGGTTGTTAATAGTTATCGTTTGGGATACGTATCCTAAAAAGGATATCTTTAATTGGTCTCCGCTCTTTACATCAAGTTGAAAATTACCGTCAAAATCTGTAACATCACCATCATCCGTATTGACTATTAAGACACTGACCCCCGGAATAGGAGATCCATCCGTTTCAGCCGTAACAGTTCCCGATAACGGAAAAGTGTTCTGAGCAATTAAAGGAATATTAAGTAGTAATACTACGACCAATATTAATTTAGCTTTAAAATTCATAATTATTTTGTTATGTTCTATATAAAATTTAATGAAATACCTCTTACCAAAGGGCCCGGGCATCTTCTTTATCCTATTAGCTCATAAAAACACATTCTGCAAAACCGAAAAGTTTTAGTAAATTTGTAAAAGCGTGTAGTTATAACTAATTACATGTTTGAATTTTACTTCCCTCAACAAGAAGTAATTTGTTTACGAAAGGATAGGCGTGCACCTGTCCTTTTTTTTTGAGTCAAGTTTTCATGATTTTTGGCTTTTTTTGAGTTATAAATAGTTCTTGTTTTTTGGTTTTCCAAACTGGTTTACCAAATTGGTTGACCAAATATATACTATTTTACCAATTTAACAAACTATTATGATATTTTTTTGACTCAATGCGGCTTTTATTCCATAAAATCTTCCCGAATTGGACTAGTAATTTTTTCTTATCACTGTTTATCTCCAAAATAAGATACCCCATCACCACTTAAGAAATCTTCTCTTACAGGACTAAATGTGTCAATTAGGATTCCTTCTTCCAAACAAATTGCACTATGCAATAAATTAGGCTCAATATAAACGCCATCACCTGCTTCTATAATTTTCTTTTCTCCATCAATTTCAAATTCGAATTTACCTGAAACACAATAGGTAGCTTGCGTGTGAAAATGTTGATGTGGGGCACCTAATGCTCCATTCTCAAACTTCACTTTTACCATCATGATTTGATTATCGTAGCCTAAGAACTTTCTTGATACTCCACCACCAAGCTCTTCCCATTTCATTTCTTTTGTGATGACATACTTTTCACTAAATCGTTTCATTTGTTTATATTTTTTTGTTTTTTAAGGTCATATGTTGCTTCCATTTAATCATTCCCTGGCGTATCAAGTTCTCGTTATGGAAGGTTCATAATTATTAATTTATTTGTAATCTGTTAATATATAGGAACCTCTCCAGGTATACTCTTTATTATCTATTGTTAATTTATGCCCCGATTCTTTAGCATTGTTTTCGTTTGAAATGATAAAGACTTCTGATTTATTGTTTTTTGTATTAATTTGAATGGCTGTATATTCATTTGAGTTGTGAATCACAGCAATATTTTTTATTTGACTATATGCATTCACCGCCAATTCAGAAACCGGACTATATGTTCCGTGTGACTCAATTATAGAAGCATAAATTGCATTTTTAACATTCTTTTTTCTAATGATCAAGGTTTGTTCATTACGTAGATTAAAATTTGGATCATTGGCGCCTATTCTTCCAATAATTACTTCGTCATTCATATCTGTAACCGTTGTATAGGTGTAGAATTTGTTGTTCAGCAACCAATTTAATTTTATATTACCTTCTTTAGCATAAGCCGAAGTCTCTTTATACAAATGCTGATACCCATCAGATTTTCCCAAAATTTCTGGTCTACTAAATTTTGAATACTCAAAACTGGTTTGCATAATTTGTCCTAGAAAGTAAAAGGGTAAATCATATTGATTCGTATTATTCGATAACACTCTCAAAATATCTAAGACATAAGGACTCGCATCATCTTCATCTTTTATAATGACCATGGTTCTGTGAAGTTGGGTTCCTGGATAGGCATTTTCTTCTTTAGCACTGGCAACTTGCAGGTTCTCTTCTTCTACACTAAATACATATGAATTCGAATGGTATTTGCTTCCAGTATCATATTTGCCCTCAAAGTGAGATGTTTCATTTTGAACCAAAGTATTATGAGCAATACTCTGTTTGGCCCAAGTCGTATTCTCTTTTAAATAATTACCCCCACCTTTTTGTTCAATATTCACAAAACGAGCCATGCCGTAATCTTGCACTACCTCATTACCATCTTCAAATAAGGCAAAAGATAATTTATCATAATGCCCGTGACTCAAGCCATGAGCTGTGTATTTAAAAACCAATTCTAAACCGCCACTGCGCAAAATTCCCACAGCACCTTCATTTCCATTAGCACCATCAGACAATTCAATCGATTTTTTAACAAAAGGCCTTTCCTTTCCTTCTTTAATACCAAGAGCCACTGCCAATCCTGCATCATCAAGCGTAACCTCATCTTGTTTTTTGGCTATACTTAATAATTCGGGATTATTGCCTCCAAAATGATATCCTATATCTACAGTAGCAATTAAAGAAGTATTAAAATATGACATTCCTTTTTGAGCATCGTTTAACAGAAAGAACTCACCATCAGTATCTGATAGATTCAATAAGGCATTGACACTTTTTAAAAGCACACCCTCTTTATATTCGAATACTTTTAGTTTGGGTTTTTTATTTTGAAGTGCTTGTGCAAAAATTAAAAACGGGTAAGAAGCATAGCGTTGATAATATGGTCCTTCTGTAAAATATCCATCTGGAGAGAAGGGTTCATTTACATTGGCAAAAAATCCAATTTCCTGACTATCTTTTCTAATATAACCACCGTCATTATCCTTTTCATTTGGATTAAAATTCTCATCTACTACGCCATTCAAAGCTCTATCCAAAAGTTTATCATCATCCATAACCAAAGCAATCATTCCTACAGCTACATTACCCCAGGTTGCATGGTTATGCACCCGGTTAAAAAATTGTGGATTGTCTATTGATATGTGATCTGCAAACGGCCTGAATAAATCAGTCTCTAAAGTATTACGTTCCTCTTCCGATAAAAAATCATAAATACAATCATATGCTTGACTCGTATAAACCAACCAATTAGAATCGTTTAAACATTGCCAAAATAATTTACCCCTTGCGTATGATCGTGGCTTTGGATGTACTGGTAATGTTGGATATAGCTTTGCATACTCAAACAGCATGTCTTTTACAAATTTGGCGTATTTTTCATCTTCTAAAATTTGATAAAGTGCGCCTGCTTTTTGCATCAAGACATAATTCTTTTTATGTGTCTCATGCGTATATCCGCCTGAATAATCTTTAGGAATAGGAACATCGAAACCTTTTTCTATTTCAGCATCAACTTCATTTTGACTTGCTACCAAAGTTTTATCAAAAATTGGTATCGATCCTAAATTTGATTTAATATCCTTTACACCTTGTTTGGTCAGGATTAAGCTAGGATGAGATTGTTGATCTAAGTTATACTGTTTTTCAAGCGTTTCAGGCCTTTTGCAGGACACCAAAACCAAGGCAATCGAAAAAATTAAAATATTTAGTTTAGTACTCATTTTTACATATTGGAAATTAGACCAAGGTTTAAATTATCTGTTCCTTTATTGTTTAGCTTCGATTTCTCAGACAAATTATAGGTTCCATCAATAAAGTCTGGATCTAAATTCCAAACATTCTTTAGATTGTATTTTTGATCACCGGTAATAATCAACTGATCAGATTTATAAAAATTATTGTTCAAGATATTCACGATTGGTTCACCGACTACCAAATGCATTTCCATAGCTTTAGAGTTGCTGACAATATTATTTTCAATATCATTTACCTGGACACCATATAATGACATAGCTCTTTGGTATTTATTTTTCTTACCATAACCAACATGATCCAAAACATTGTGATCAAACTCTAAAAATGGACCAAAAGTACTTTCATCCTTACCTCCTCTATAGAGACGCAGCGCGGCTCCTTGCAAATCACTAATCGTATTATTTCTCATAATCAAATACTCTACGTTGTAGGCTCCAATATCATCTGTCTCTTTATCCAGTGCTGCTATATGTCCAGATATATTTTTAAACTTCGAATTTGAAATACTGATCGTATCTGCAAATGTCCCCTTCGAAACCCTTAACACATCAAAAGAATGGTTGACAACTAAATCTACAAATTCACAGTGATCAATAAATAGTTTATAGTTTTCATTCATTGATTTTTTACTGGTACTTATGACCGAATTACCTGCATAATCTGGAGATTTTGCACCATCAAATCTTATATTCTCCAGTGATAAACTCCCTCCGTTTTGAATCTCGAAAGCCATCATTCGTTCAAACAACACTGTAGCTTTATTTTGTCCAGAGGTTTTAAAAGTCAAGGGATGTTTTATTTTCACCGCTTTGGTTAACAAATAATCACCTCCCTCTTCTAATGCTATGATATCTCCGGGTGTTGATTTTTTCACTATTTCATACAGGGTGTTGATACCCGGGGCTACATTTATGGTTTCTCCTGAATTTAAAGCTACATTTTCATCTGTTTTAACATACCAAACAATTCCTGTGTTTTCCTTTGTAGCAATAGCTGCACTTATTGTCACTTCAGTTTTTATTTTATCCGACTTAGGAATTAAAAAACCTTGAGCATTTTTCTCTAACCTAATCTCTGTATTTTCAAAACCATCAGAAATTGTTGTTTTTAAATTGCTTCCTAAAATATTATCTTTAAAACTGATACCGCTTATATCATCGTAAAATGTAAATAAATTCGTTTTATTTTTATGATAAAAAATATTTCCAGCAATTTCTGAATTTAGCGGTGCCTGGCTTCTTTCGGTATCACTACCGGCACATAATTGAATATGATCGCAGTTGATAAATGTATTGTTATTTACCTTTGAATCAATGACAGGAACATATCTGTTTGGTGGCGAATTCGGAACTCCATTCATCATTACAAATGCACCTCTAAAACGATATCCGGTCAAACCTATATGATAATTATTAATTACCGTCTGAGTTTCGTTAATAACTCTTACTCCGCCCGTACTTGGTTTTCCATTCCCAATAAATACATTTCCATCTACCAAAGTTTCGTTTCCGTGACGCATAGTTAAGGTCCCGGTGCATTCGAAAAAAGTATTGTATTTAAATATGTTTTGACAAGACTTATTAGAAATGATTTCATGCTCTCCATTACATCTGTCAAAATAATTAGACTCCACTACAGTATTAGAATTTTCTAAAGCAGTATGACTTGTTCCAATTCTGAGGGTTTCTCCCCCATTATTTCCAAAAGTCGGACGAGGACCAAAATAATTATGATCTATTCTATGATGGTTTTCAACACTTCCTTTCGTGTCCAGGCCAACAATCATAGTAACTCCTAAGTTCTTCTTACCTTCTATATGATTGTGATCAATCCTATTATTTTTTCCAAAGATAGTCACCCAATAATCTTGAACATGACGTTCTGGGTTATTGAAATTATCGATGACACATTCTGTTAAACGAGAGTTATTTGCCATTTCATCTCTGTTCTCACGAAATGAAATTACGGCATTGGTTGGAGTAAAACCATCCTTGAATACCAATCCTTCTACCTTTAAAAAAGAGCCAGAAATTCTCAAGTTGGAATTTCCTGATAAAATCACTTTACCTTTTGTTTCTACCGATAAAACTATTGAGTCATTTTCAGTGCCTTCGCCTTTAAACAGCAATTCCGCATCTTTCCAAATACCGTTCGCCAAAACTATTCTCGTACCTGGTGTGGCACTTTCTACCGCTCTGTTAAATTCGTCCACATTCTTCACTAGATGACCTTTATCTGCACTTGTAGAACATGAGTAAAGTCCTGCCTGAAGGTAAACCGCTGCTAAAAAAATCAATAAATATTTTCTCATAAATTTGCATATTTAAAATTGGTTTACCAAATTGGTTGACCAAATATATGTATATTTGTCAACTATGCAAACCTTTCAGCAATAAATAATCAAAATCCAAAAAATGACAAATACATTATCTAGTGATACTCGTGGTATTCTTGAAAATATGTCAACTGCCACCCTTGCAACGGCCCTTTTTAAAGCTGGATTCAAAAATCAGTTTATACAAGAGGTTAGCCCATTACATATACATGGAAAAAATATGGTTGGCCCTGCTTTTACTTTGAGGTATATCCCAGCCAGAGAAGATAGAAATCCTATTGAAGCCTTTAAAGACCCTAAGCATCCCCAGCGAGTAGCTGTTGAAGCATGTCCCTCAGGAAGTGTCATGGTAATTGATAGCCGGAAAAATGCAAGAGCCGCATCTGCCGGATCCATTCTGGTCACAAGACTTATGGTTAAAGGTGCGACAGGAATCGTTACAGATGGAGGATTTAGAGATACTTCAGAAATAGCCTCTCTCGCTTTTTCCTCATTCCAACACAGAGCTTCTGCACCGACCAACTTAACCCTTCATGAGGCATTAGAATTTGAAGTACCTATTGGTTGTGGTGATGTTGCTGTTTTTCCTGGTGATATAATTGTTGGAGATATGGATGGAGTTATTGTTATCCCTCAAGACATTGTTGATGAAATCGCCGTCGAAGGCAACAAAATGACAGCTTATGAAAATTTCGTCATGGAAAAAGTAATCGAAGGGGCTCCAATAATTGGTCTATATCCTTTACTTGATGAAGATATAAAGGTTGAATTTGAGCAATGGAAAGAAAACCGTAAATAACATTTAGCTGCTTTTTACTATTTACTTTTAAATGCAATTTGTTTCTTTAATCGGAATGCATATGTAATTTTAATTACCGGATGATTTAATCTAATTTTTCCGTAACAAAACGTCGATTTTAGCGTCCTTTTTAGGAATCCAATTGCCTTTTAAAAATGACCGAATCAATCCAAACCAAAAGAATCCACAGTATTGATGCTTTAAGGGGTTTTGCCCTCGCAGGAGTTGCGCTGGTACACATGGTCGAACAATACATTGCAGGCCCTACTCCTGAAGGTTTTATGGAAGGGGTCAATTCTTTGCCGGATCAAATTGTTCAAGTAATCCTTCAGCTATTTTTTACCGGTAAATTCTTTGCGCTTTTTTCTATTCTTTTTGGGTTGAGCTTCACGATACAAATGAAATCAGCGGAAGACAAAAACATACAATTTGGACGCCGATTTTTATGGAGAGCGGCACTTTTATTTGTCATAGGTTATATCCACCAACTGTTTTATCGGGGTGATATTCTGACAGTCTACGCGGTTTTGGCTCCATTGCTGATCCCTTTTTACAAGATCCCTACAAAATGGATACTGATCACGGCTGGTTTTATTTTTCTGGGTATTCCGAGGTTTATCGCATATTTTATTTTCGGAGGTGAAAGTATCACCGGCATACATCCGATGATGGATATAACGAATCCTCAGGTACTCGCGTATTTTGAGACCATTAAAAATGGAAGTTTGATCGAAGTTTTTAAAACTAATGCGGTATATGGTATGCTGACCAAAATAGATTTTCAAATGTCCATATTTGGTAGGTTTTACTATACTTTTGGTTACTTTTTAATTGGTTTATGGCTCGGAAGAATCGAATTATTCAAGAACCTCGAGGCATACGCTAAAAAAATAAAAAATGTAATGTTGTGGTCCGTCGCAGTAATGCTGGTTTCAGTTGTGATCACTTTTGCAACTTTCGCCACAATTGCCCAACCCATAGATAATACTTCTTTCCATTTTACTTTGGGTATGAACTTTATGGACTGGGTCAATATCTGTATGGCAATCATCATTTTTTGTGGCTTTTTGCTTCTTTATCAAAATAAAAAATGGGAAGACAGGTTGCTGTTCTTTGCACCTTATGGTAAGATGGCACTGACAAACTACATTTTACAATCTGTTATTGGCACATTTATTTTATTTGGCTGGGGTCTGGGTTATCTGGGACAGATCCGGTTTTCTTTTCTGTTTATAATGGCTTTACTACTGATCACGGTTCAGGCCACGGTCAGTAAATACTGGCTTATGAAATTTAAATACGGCCCTATTGAATGGCTATGGCGAAGCGGTACTTATATGAAATGGCAACCGTTTCTAAAAAAAGAGGAATAAAACAAACATCAAGTTTTCCCCGGATTCAATCTAATTCAACGATGATATAAATCATTGACAATCATGGTTAATTAGAATAGATTTGTGACAATTTAATATTAAATTAATCATCAAAATTCTATTAATTTTGAAGTACATTTTATCTGAATTCTTAAAATACATACCATGAAAAAGCTCATTGCCTTAAGCGCCTTTTTGCTACTCTTTACTTATGGCTGCGATTCTAAAAAAGGATCTGCAAAAATTTCTGATCAGATCAGGATTAATCAAATTGGATTTTATCCTTCTTCAGTAAAACAATTCACAGTAGTAGATACTGATGCCAGTAGCTTTAAGCTTGTTGATGCGTATAAAAACAAAGTGTATGCCGGAGAACTTGTTGATCAGGGAACCTGGGATGCTTCGGGTGAAAAGGTGATGCTGGGCGACTTTTCCTCCTTTACGGCTCCGGGAGCTTATTATGTGATTATCAACGACACCATTGCATCATATCCTTTTAAGATCAAAAAAGAACTCTATAGCCAGGCGCTAAAAGCAGCCATTAAAAGTTATTATTTTCAAAGGGCTTCTATGCCAATTGAAGAGGAGTTTGGAGGTGTTTACCAAAGAGAAGAAGGCCATATGGATGATGAATGTTTGTATCATCCGTCATCAGGCAGAACAGAAGGAACTTTGAATTCTCCGGGAGGCTGGTACGATGCAGGTGATTATGGAAAATACATAGTAAATGCATCGCTTTCTGTAGGTCAGATGTTGCTAATTCTTGAGCAATACCCTGAAATGA
>CAJQNF010000030.1 GCA_905479625.1 uncultured Flavobacteriaceae bacterium
GCCTTTAATGCTATTATGGCCAAAAAGACCTTACTTGACGAAAAAGAGATATTTATCATTCTTAATCGTTTGGCTTGCCAACTCATCGAAAATCATCATGACTTTAGTAATACCATATTAATCGGAATTCAACCGAGAGGTATTCATCTTGCCAATCGTTTGGTAAAAATTTTGACCGAAGATTATCATGTCAAAGACATCAAATTAGGCAAACTCGATATTACCTTTTACAGAGATGATTTCAGGAGACGCGAAGATCCGCTAAGTGCAAGCTCTACAGATATTAATTTTATTGTAGACAATAAGGATGTTGTTTTTATTGACGATGTCTTGTTTTCAGGAAGAAGTATCAGAGCTGCCTTAACCGCTATACAGACCTTCGGAAGGCCAAAAAACATTGAATTACTGGTGCTTATTGATCGAAGATTTAGCAGGCACCTGCCTATACAACCAGATTACAAAGGCCGTCAGGTAGATGTGATTAAAAATGAACATGTAAAAGTTGAGTGGAAGGAAAACGAACCGAAAGACAAAGTATGTATCGTGCGACCAGACCTTTCATAGGATTGGAAGATGATACTTTAACATATTAAACGGGATTATTAAATTCAATTGCAAAAAAAGAAATGGCTAATTTAAGTGTATCTCACTTGCTGGGGATAAAACATCTGAATCTTGATGACATCAATTTGATTTTCAAAACGGCAGATCATTTTAAAGAGGTTATCAACCGCCCCATCAAAAAAGTTCCCTCACTTAGAGATATCACTATAGCCAATCTGTTTTTTGAGAACAGCACCCGAACCAAACTATCCTTTGAACTTGCTGAAAAAAGATTATCAGCTGATATTATTAATTTTTCCGCGGGACAGTCTTCTGTGAAAAAAGGAGAATCACTTATTGATACGGCAAACAATATTTTATCGATGAAAGTTGATATCATCGTCATGAGACACCCCAACGAAGGAGCTGGCGATTTTTTAGCAAAACATGTGAATGCCAAGATCGTAAATGCGGGTGACGGTGCTCATGAGCACCCCACACAGGCCTTACTTGATTCTTACTCAATCAGGGAGAAACTAGGCGCTGTTAAAGGTAAAAAAGTGGTGATTATCGGGGACATAATGCATTCAAGAGTTGCATTATCAAACATATACGCCTTACTGTTACAAGGCGCTGAAGTTATGCTATGTGGCCCTACAACATTGATCCCAAAACACATTACCAAACTTGGTGTGAGTTATGAGAAAAACCTAAGAAAAGCATTGGAATGGTGTGATGTAGCGAATGTACTAAGAGTACAACATGAAAGAATGGACATCAAATACTTCCCATCGATCAGAGAATATACCCAATTGTTTGGAATCAATAAAGATTTATTGGACAGCATTGATAAGGATATCGTCATCATGCATCCTGGACCTATTAACAGGGGTGTTGAATTGACAAGCGACGTAGCAGATTCAAAACAATCGATCATACTCAATCAAGTAGAAAACGGTGTTGCGGTTAGAATGGCTGTTATTTACCTTCTTGCGCAACAAATCAAAAGAGATTAACCAATTTAATAAAATGGAAATCCATAAAACAGATACCTACTATAGTATATCACCGTCAGAAGATGAATTAATTTCTGAGAAAGATGGTTTTCAGGTTTTTTTTAATACTTTTTTAAAAAATAATACTAACTTTAAGAACATAAATCTGATCTTAGATTTTTCTAAGATAATTAACATTGATTTAAATAAAATCTTGTTATTTTCGCAGGCAAGTGAAACGCATAGAAATAATAACAAGTCTTTTGTCATTGTGTGTGAGGGATTAGATTTTGATAAGATACCGGATGAAATAGTTGCTGTTCCGACCTTTAAAGAAGCAGAAGACATCATTGAAATTGAAGATATTGAACGTGATTTAGGAATATAAATACAATCTATGGTAAAAAAACTACTCTCTATTATTTTTTTATTAACCTTTTCTACAGCTCTTCTTGCACAAGATGATGATGCTAAGGATCTTGAGATTCTGGAAAACGCGCTGATTGGGATCCACGAAGTTGTGGCCTCACCCAATCCGTTTAGTGTTGCCACAAGGATCAGATTCGAAGCAGACGAAGCGTTTGAAATCGATTTTCTTGTCAAAGACTTATTGGGAAATACCGTCTTTGTTGAAAAACGGAAAGCTGAAAAAGGCCATAACTCCATCACTTTCTTTAGAGATGAACTTGAATCTGGTATTTATATTTACTCATTAAAGACCAAAACTAAGGTTATTTCTAAGCGAATTGTGATCAAATGAGTTTAAGGCTCACCATATTAGGCTGTCATTCTGCTACGCCCAGAAGCCTTGCGCATACATCGTCGCAGTTTTTGGAATTGAACAATGATTGTTTCTTAATTGACTGTGGCGAAGGTACCCAAAGACAATTGCGAAAATACAAGGTTAAATTTTCGAAGATCAAACATGTGTTTATTTCTCATTTGCATGGAGATCATTTCTTTGGGCTCATTGGACTTATCTCTACTTTTAATCTCCTTAACAGGGATAAGGAACTTCATGTTTATGGACCAAAGGGAATCAAGGAGATTATACAACTTCAATTAAAGTTATCGAACTCTTGGGTGGAATACCCTTTATATTTTCATGAGCTGCATGCTACTGAAAGTGAGCTGATCCTGGACAATGAAAAGGTCGAGGTTTACACGATTCCACTCAAACACAGGATCTACACCAATGGATTCTTGTTCAGAGAAAAAAAACAGGAAAGAAAGCTCAATATGCGAACCATAAATCACCATCCGGACATAGAGATTTGTGATTATCAAAACCTTAAAAACGGTAAAAATTTTAAAAAAGAAGATGGCAGCGTGATCCAAAATAAAGAACTTACGCTTGATCCTCCTAAACCACTTTCCTATGCCTACTGCAGTGATACAGCTTATAGTGAAACTATCATCCCTTTAATTGAACAGGTTGATTTACTATATCATGAATCTACCTTTTTGGAGGAACATCTTGAATTGGCAAAAAAGACAAAACACAGCACTGCCTTGGAGGCCGGTAGAATTGCATCAAAAGCGAATGTAAAAAGATTATTACTAGGCCATTATTCCAGTCGCTATAAAAATCTGGAGGTTTTCCTAAAAGAGGCGAATCAGGTTTTCGCTCATACGGAACTTGCCGAAGCAGGCAAACAAATTTATATCGACACTTACAGTTGATTTAGGCTTAACAAAACCAGTGTGCAGGCCTCTTCATAAGGAATCCCTTGTTGGTCCAAAAGAATTTCAAGCTCCTTATTCTCTGACCCGGGATTAAAGATGACTTTCTCAGGTTTTAATTGCAATATATAGTCGTAGTATCCTTTTTGGTTTGTAGCATTCAGGTACACACTGATCGCATACAGATTTTCAATTGAGAATTGTTCTGTTTTGATCTCCATAGATTCGACGTTTCCCTTTTTTATTCCTATACTAAAAACAGAAAACCCTTTCAGTTTGAGTTTTCTCATGGCTATATTGGAATAACGATCTTCGCTCATTGAAGCACCTAAAACCAGTACATTTTTCATCAATTTTTCTTTTAAATATTCCTGTTTCATATTCCTTACAGCAATTTGTAAAAGTAAGCCAAAAAAACCATGAATGGCGACTATCGTATTAACGAGTATAATTTTAAGAAGTCAATTAAAGATTATGGCATATACTTCTGAACACACAAAGAATTGATGTAGGGTGAATTCATAGACTTAGTAAGGAATTCTCACATTTTAATGCTTTTTTTTTGATATAAGGTATTATTTTTTAGATATTGCAATCCAATCCAAAATACCTTAAGGAATTATGTTGAAAAAACTACTTAGCTTACTTTTTATAGCGCTACCATATATGTCATTTGCACAAGACAAAGGCCTTGATCAGCAAATTGATGAAGTTTTTGGTCAAGCGACAGGTTGGTTCGTGAATTTTATTTTTTATCAGATTCCATTTTCTGATGACATTCAAATTTATTGGGTATTATTTCCATTGATATTGGGTGCGACTTACTTTACTTTTTATTTTAGATTTATAAATTTTAGGGGGTTCATGACCTCTATTCATATCATAAGGGGTGCATACGATGATATTGATCATCATGAAGCGCTACCAGGAGTTACTGAAGCATCGCCGTCAGGGGATATTCAGGACACGATCGCCATAGAAGGACATGAAGGAGAGGTTTCTCATTTCCAAGCATTAACGGCTGCATTGTCTGCAACGGTGGGCTTAGGGAATATTGCTGGTGTTGCCATTGCTGTTTCAATTGGAGGAGCTGGTGCAACATTTTGGATGATTGTCGCCGGTCTTCTAGGAATGGCTTCGAAATTTGTGGAATGTACACTAGGTGTAAAATACCGCGATATCGGACCGGACGGGACTGTTTATGGAGGCCCTATGTATTATTTGACAAAGGGTTTAAAATCCAAAGGATTCGAAAAGTTAGGGAAAATTTTAGCCGTTTTGTTTGCGATTTTTGTCATTGGCGGTTCATTTGGCGGCGGTAATATGTTTCAGGTGAATCAAGCATTTCAATTAATTGAAAATATAACTGGTGGAACGGAATCTATTCTGCATGGCAAAGGATGGCTGTTTGGTGTAGTCATGGCAATTTTTGTAGGTATCGTCATCATTGGCGGAATTAAAAAAATTGCTAGTGTAACAGATAAGATTGTACCTTTTATGGTAGTCATCTATGTGTCTGCTTCAATTTTTGTTCTTATAGCAAAATACGATATGATTGGTGATGCTTTTTTACAAATTTATAATGGTGCATTTAGCCCTGAAGGAGTTGTAGGAGGCGCTATAGGTGTTTTAGTTCAAGGATTTAGAAGGGCAGCTTTTTCAAACGAAGCAGGTGTAGGGTCAGCTTCAATTGCTCACTCTGCAGTGAAAACTAAATATGCTGCCTCCGAAGGAATGGTGGCCTTATTAGAACCTTTTATCGATACAGTTGTGGTATGTACAATGACGGCACTGGTATTGGTTATTACAGGTAATGTCAATCCTGAAAATGCAAGCCTTAATGATGCTCAAGCGATTTTACTTACATCGGGTGCTTTTGCATCTGTTATATCGTGGTTTCCTTATGTATTGACAATAGCTGTGGTATTATTTGCCTTTAGCACGATGATTTCATGGTCCTATTATGGTTTTCAAGGTTGGGCCTATTTATTTGGACGATCAAAAAAAATGGAATACACTTATAAAATTTTATTCTTAATTTTTGTAGTCATTGGTGCCGCTGCTAGTTTAGGTTCTGTAATTGGATTTTCAGACGCAATGATTTTTGCTATGATGGTTCCAAACATGGTGGGACTGGTTATTTTGGCTCCTACAGTAAAAAAAGAACTCGACAAATATTTATCTGCCATTAAATCTAAAAAGAGCTAGACAGATCTGCAAATGAAATTTATTAAATCCCATTTCTGGTACAGTAAAAGCCAAAGAAATGGGATTTTATTTTTGTTTGTGATATTGTTCTCTGTCCAACTTGCACTGTACTTCGTTGATTTTTCAGCTAAAAATGACTTTAATGACCAGGAATTTGCTTTGATTCAGGTTAAAATAGACTCCTTAAGAAATATAAATAAAACAAGCATTAAGCAGGAAATCTACCCATTTAACCCTAACTACCTTACAGATTTTAAGGCCTATCAGTTAGGCTTAAGTACCGATCAAATTGATCGTTTGTTTGCATTTCGCGAAAAGGGAAAGTTTGTTAATTCTGCAGAAGAATTTCAAATTGTTTCAGGGGTAAATGATAGCTTACTCCAAGTCATTTCACCTTATTTTAAATTCCCCAACTGGACAAAGCGAAAAACATCCAAAAAGAAAAAGTATACAACAGAAGATCTTCCAAAAGTGGTTAAAGATCTTAATAAGGCAACCATAGAAGAGCTTGAAAGTGTGAAAGGTGTTGATCTTAAATTGGCGAAGCGAATAGTTGCTTATAGAAAGTTATTACAAGGCTATTCAACTAACGAACAACTATTCGAGGTCTATTATCTCAATAAGGATACAGCCTTGAGATTATTGCAATACTTTGAGATCAAAGAGAGACCTGAGTTAAAGAAGATAAACATCAATACGGCAAGCTTTAAAGAATTACTTCGAACACCCTATTTAGATTATCATCTAACCAAGAAAATTTGTCAATACCGAGATCAAAATGACTTCTTCGAGAGCTTACATGAATTAAAAAAAATTGACTCTTTCCCAATCGAAAAATTTGACAGAATAGCCTTATATTTGTCGGCGGAATAAAACCTCCAACTATGAATTTTGAAATTTCCGAAACAAGGAACACAATAGCGCACTCTATAAGAGATTTCGCTAAAAAACATATAAAGCCGTTTATGATGGATTGGGATGAACACCAGACCTTTCCTGAAGAACTTTTTCATCAATTAGGCGCTATGGGTTACATGGGCGTTCTGGTTCCTGAAGAATATGGAGGAAGCGGCATGGATTACCATGAATATATCACCGTTATTGAAGAAATTTCTAAAGTAGACTCTTCTGTGGGGCTTTCATTAGCTGCTCACAATTCGTTATGTACGAATCATATCCTAGAATTTGGGAATGAGGCTCAAAAACAGAAATGGCTACCAAAATTAGCACATGGTGAGTGGATTGGAGCCTGGGGACTTACAGAGCATAATACAGGTAGTGATGCAGGGGGCATGAGCACAACCGCAGTTTTAGACGGAGATCATTATGTGATCAATGGTGCCAAAAATTTTATTACTCATGGTATCAGTGGTGATGTAGCTGTTGTGATCGTAAGAACGGGTGAGAAAGGAGATTCCAAAGGGATGACAGCTTTTGTCGTTGAAAAAGGAACCCCTGGATTCTCTTCCGGGAAAAAAGAAAATAAAATGGGGATGCGAGCCTCAGAAACTGCTGAACTCATCTTTGTAAATTGTCGCATTCACAAAGACAATATTCTTGGAGAAGTTGGTCAAGGGTTTATTCAATCAATGAAAGTTTTGGATGGTGGAAGAATTTCTATCGGCGCACTCTCTTTAGGTATTTCTAAAGGAGCTTACGAAGCTGCTCTTAAATATGCCAAAGAAAGAGAACAGTTTGGTCAGGCAATTGGTAAATTTCAGGCAATAGGGTTTAAACTTGCTGATATGGCCACAGAAATTGAGGCTTCTGAATTGTTATTACACAAAGCGGCTCATGACAAGATCATGGGTAAAAAAATGACTAAAATCGGCGCCATGGCTAAAATGTATGCTTCTGAAGTTTGCGTAAAAGTCGCCAATGAAGCGCTACAGATTCATGGTGGTTACGGTTACACAAAAGATTTTCCTGTTGAAAAATTTTATAGGGATGCTAAACTTTGTACGATTGGTGAAGGCACCACTGAAATTCAGAAATTGGTAATTTCCAGAAATATTTTAAGCTAAATATTTATTTTTTTAATCCTATAGCTGCTGCCTTTTTTAGCATAAAGTTATAGGCCTCATCGTAATCATTGGTGATTTCTCCCTCAAGAATGGCCTCTTTGATGGCGTCTTTAATGGTCCCAATCTCCCGACATGGTTGTAGGTTAAAAATTTCCATGATCAGTTCTCCAGAAATAGGAGGCTGGAAATTCCTAACATGGTCCCTCTCCTCCACTTCTTTGATCTTCTGTCTGACCAATGAAAAATTATTCAAGTATTGTTTTTCTTTGGCCTTATTCTTAGTCGTGATATCAGCTTCACAATGTGTCATCAGATCATCAAGATCATCCCCGGCATCAAAGATCAATCTTCTTACCGCAGAATCTGTCACGTTTTCAGCCAAAATGACCGGTCTTGAACTCATCATCACAATCTTCTGAACATATTTCAATTTCTCATTCAGCGGCATTTTAAGTCTTATAAAGATCTTTTTGACCATTTTAGATCCCACGAATTCATGACCGTGAAAAGTCCAGCCTAATTTTTTATCGAATTTTTTAGTCGGTGCCTTACCAATATCATGCAATAGTGCAGACCACCTCAACCAAAGTTTATCAGTTTTTTCAGCTATATTATCAACCACCTGCAGGGTATGGTAGAAATTATCTTTATGCTTCTGCCCTTTAATTTGTTCCACGCCTTGTAGCTCAGATAACTCTGGCAATATAAAAGGTAAAAGACCTGTTTGAAATAATAGTTTAAGACCAATAGAGGGCTTATCGCTTAACATGATCTTATGCAACTCATCCACTACCCTTTCCTTGCTAACAATCTGAATTCTTTTGGCATTTGTTGTAATAGATTCCAGAGACTTGGCTTCAATTTCAAAACCCAATTGGCTTGAAAAGCGAATCGCTCTCATCATTCTTAGGGGGTCATCACTAAAGGTAATATCGGGATCAAGCGGTGTTCTGATGACCTTATTCTGAAGATCGGTTATCCCGTCAAACGGATCGATTAAGGTGCCATAATCAGAAGCGTTCAAACTAATGGCCATTGCGTTGATGGTAAAATCTCTGCGATTCTGATCATCCTTTAATGACCCGCTATCTATCATTGGATTCCTGCTATGCTCCACATAGGATTCCTTTCTTGCACCAACAAACTCAATTTCAAGATCTTTGAATTTAAGCATCGCCGTTCCATAGGTTTTAAAAACTTGTACTTTTGGTTTAAAAGGCAGTAAATCAGCAACTTTATTAGCCAGATCGATTCCACTTCCTACGGCGACTACGTCAATATCTTTTGGTTTTTCTCTTTCGAGTAAAAAATCGCGTACATATCCTCCAATCACATAGGTTTCCAACTGCAATGCTTCTGCGGCTTGGGCAATATAATCGAAAGCAGGCTGTGAAATTGCCTTTTTAAAATCAGTATTCAATTGTAGCATGTTATTTTCTAAGGAACTCGATCTTACCGAGATCATTTAGTTTAATGATTTGAGAAGCCGAATTTTTGGATTCGGCTGCCGGCAAATTTACTATATAATCTACTTGTTTCAAAAGTAAAGGATCAATTTCCTTGAAACTTGAGGCTGAGGGCTGACCACTAAAATTAGCAGAAGTGGAAACTATGGGTTTGCCAAATTCGCTAACCAGGGCTTTGCAAAAATCACTTTGAACAATTCTAATGGCCACTGTGTCATCAGATGCAATCACATTTTGAGCCAATCCTTTTGGATGACTGTAGATTACTGTTGTAGGTTTTGTGCTCGTTTTTAAGAATTTTTCAATCACTTTTGGAACAAGGCTTACATATTTCTTGAGCATATCCATTCCGTCCACAAGGATAATCAAACTCTTACTTTCAGACCTGTTTTTGATCTTAAATATCTTTTTGACAGCCGCTTGGTTTGTGGCATCACAACCAAGACCCCAGATGGTATCTGTCGGGTAAATCAGGATTTCACCTGATTTTAAAACTTTCAAAGCTTCTTTGATTTCTTCTTTCATGAAATACTTGTAATTTCCTTTTTTCCTATAAGGATTTTTGTTTATCCATGTATATATTAGTGATTTAGATTTTTTCTATTCAGTTTTGACATGTCAGCAACAATAATATTGGCATAAAACTCCATGGGGGAGGCACCTGCTTCTCTTTATTAAGCCATAAACAATTTTCTTAATAAAAATCATAATAGTAACTTTGTGGCTAAAATATTGAATTGTTGTCGATCTAAAAATTTATTATGAAAAACTTAAGCATTACCGTTATAATAAGCACCTATAATAAAATAGATTGGCTAAAAAAAGTTTTATGGGGCTATGCCTTGCAGACACATAAAAACCTAGAAATTATGATCGCTGACGATGGTTCTGACGATAAAACAGCGGCTCTCATCAACGAAGTTAGAAAAGACTTTCCATATACACTTAGACATATATGGCATGAGGATAAAGGCTATATGAGACAAACTATTTTGAATGAAGCCATCCTTGCTGCCAAAGGTGACTATATCATCATGACAGATGGTGATTGTATACCCAAAAAAGATTTTGTGGAGATCCATGCCAATCATGCGGAAAAGGGTCGTTTTTTATCTGGGGGTTACTGTAAACTCTCCTTATATTTGAGTGAAAGTATTTCAAAAAAGGAGGTTGAAGATGGCATTTGCTTTGACTTTAAATGGTTAAAGTCACAAGAAAAATTAGGACTCTCCAATACCTTGAAATTGAGAAGTGGAAAGAAAATTGGAAAAATTCTTGACAAATATACACCAACTAACCCTACGTTTAATAATTGTAATTCCTCTGGTTGGAAATCGGATTTTATTCTCATCAATGGATATGATGAGCGAATGCAATACGGTGGTCCTGACAGAGATTTTGGAGAACGACTTGAGAATGCAGGAATTTCAGGAATTCAGATCAGGCACAGAGCCATCACCTTGCATTTAGATCATCCAAGAGGCTACAAGAATCAGGAATCCATTGACAAAAATTTAGCGATCAGAGCCTTTAATAAAAAGAACAAGGTTGTTGAAACTGATTTTGGGATGAAGCAGCATAAGGGAAAGCTCCGTCATATAGAGAAATAGATATCTTTTAATTTTTCAGCTCCTTAAATTTAAGGTACCTCTGCAGGACTCCCTTTGACTGAACCTGTGCCAGTATATAGCCTCTTTTCCCGTCTAAAAATCCAAACCTGAAGATATATAATACAAAAAACCTGAAAGCCGGCTTTACAACTTGATGCAACCAGCTATACTTTCCTTGTTTCTCATTCAATTCCTTAGCCTGCAGTGCTGCATAGAATGACAGCTTTCCTTCATATTGTTCTCGACTCTGATATGAATAATGGTCCATCCGGTTTTTCATTGATCCAACACTGCCATCACAGCTTACCCTTTCATGAACGAGCTTTCCGTCATACTTGCATGTATCCCTTCTGAACAACCTAATGACCTTGTCTGTTTGCCATCCTCCATATTTGATTATATGACCTTTGAAATAAAATGTCCTGTAAATATTGAACGCTACACATCCCTCAGGATCTTTAGTTTTCTCAATAATTTCTTTTGACAAGTCAGGAGGAATTCTCTCATCTGCATCCAAAATAAAAATCCAATTGTGAGCAGCCTGATCTATGGCATGATTTTTTTGGCTCGAAAAATTATCAAAAACGCGTTGGATCACCCTGACATTGTGTTTTTCACAGATCGATAGGGTTTTGTCGGTACTGAAAGAATCAATGACAATGATTTCGTCGGCAAAAGCCAAGGATGCTAACGCTCCTTCAATATTACGCTCCTCATTAAGAGTAGGTATAATGGCTGTGATCTTTTCTATCATTTACATGAAAATTTGATGGATCTTTTACCAGTAGAAACGATTGCTGCCTAAAGTACTGCGCCCAAACTAAACAGCAACATTATATTCACGCAAAGCATCGTTCAATGAAGTCTTCTTATTGGTCGATTCTTTTCTCACCCCAATAATCAAAGCACAAGGTACCTGATAATCACCTGCTTTAAATGTCTTGGTATAACTACCTGGAATTACTACTGATCTTGCAGGGACCCTACCTTTCATTTCAACAGGCTCATCACCGGTGACATCTATAATTTTAGTACTCATGGTCAGTACAACATTCGCGCCTAAAACGGCCTCCTTCTCTACCCTTACTCCTTCAACAACGATACAACGAGATCCAACAAAAACACCGTCTTCTATGATCACTGGTGCTGCTTGTAAGGGCTCTAACACCCCTCCAATACCAACGCCTCCGCTTAAATGAACATTCTTCCCTATCTGTGCACAACTTCCTACAGTGGCCCAGGTATCAACCATAGTCCCTTCATCTACATAGGCACCGATATTCACATAACTCGGCATTAAAATGGTTCCTTTAGAAATATACGACCCGTGTCTGGCAACTGCATGAGGTACAACCCTTATTCCTTTTTCCTTATAGCCTCTTTTCAGTGGAATTTTATCGTGATATTCAAAAATACCGACTTCCAAGGTTTCCATTTTCTGTATGGGAAAATACAATACAACGGCCTTTTTTACCCATTCATTGACCTGCCAACCATCATTTACGGGTTCTGCAACTCTTAATTCTCCAGCATCTAATAGGTCAATAACCTTTCTAATGGCATCCTGCACATTAGATTCGGTTAATTGTTCTCTATTGTCCCAGGCATTTTCAATTATTTGACGTAAATCTTTCATAAGGCTAAATTAAGTCGCAAATATAAAAAAGCAAGAAATAATAAATCCGATTTTTTTATATTCTTTTAAATCAAAAAAATAGGTAAATTTGCAAAAATTATAAGGAATGTCAAGAATTCTTGCCTTGGACTATGGCGAAAAAAGAATTGGAGTTGCGGTAACTGATGAGATGCAGATCATTGCTTCCGGTTTGACTACAGTTCCTACCGATGAAATATTTGAATTCTTGAAAAAGTACTTACAAAATGAAAAGGTAGAACTCTTTCTTGTTGGAGAACCAAAACAAATGAATAATACGGCCTCGGAAAGTGAAAAGTTCATTACGCCTTTTCTAAGTAAATTAGCCAAAATGTTTAGTGACATTCCAATCAAAAGAGTTGATGAAAGGTTTACATCAAAAATGGCCTTTCAAACCATGATCGATAGTGGATTGAAAAAGAAACAAAGACAAAACAAAGCGCTGATCGATGAAATCAGTGCCACAATTATATTACAGAGTTATTTGTATAACAAATAAATAGAAAACATGATTTTACCAATTGTAGCTTATGGCGATCCTGTACTGAGAAAAGTAGGTAAGGAAATCACAAAAGATTATCCTAAGCTTGATGAACTGATCGCTAACATGAAGGAGACCATGAAAAATGCGCAAGGCGTTGGCCTTGCCGCTCCTCAAATAGGAAAAGATATTAGGTTATTTTTAATCGATGCTTCACCTTTTGCTGAGAGTGATGAACTGGAAGAAAAGGAAAAGGCCTTTTTGCAAGGTTTCAACAAGATCTTTATTAATGCCCAGATCATAGAAGAGGAAGGTGAGGATTGGGTTTTCAATGAAGGTTGTTTGAGTATTCCGAATATCAATGAAGATGTTTCCAGGAATGAAACCATTCATATAGAATACCTCGACGAAAATTTTGAAAAGAAAAAAGATTCACTTTCAGGGCTGGCGGCAAGAATTTTTCAACATGAATACGACCATATTGAGGGTGTCTTGTTTACAGATAAGTTGTCGAGTCTTAAAAAACGTTTGTTAAAAAAGAAACTAGATAACATCTCAAAGGGAATTGTTGACGTGGCTTATAGAATGAAATTCCCTAAACTAAAAAAATAGAAAATAGAAAATACGATATGAAAGGAGTATAAGATCATCGCATTAATTACAAATTAATCGTCTATACGAGTTCCATATCACCAAAATATTAAATAGAAAATAAGATATGAAACGAGTATAAGATAATCATATTAATTACAAAATGATCTTCTATACGAGTTCCATATGACCAATAAATATAATATAACATATGAAATTAGAAAAAGTAATTGCCATTACGGGCAAACCAGGACTCTTCCAGATCATCTCACAATCTAAATCAGCTGTGATTGTTGAATCTTTGTCAGATAAGAAAAGATTTCCTGTTAACTCATTACATAATATCAGTACTTTAAATGATATTGCCATTTATACCTATGAAACAGAAGTGCCTTTAAAAGCAGTATTCTTGAGTATTTTTGAAAAAGAGGAAGGGAAAGAATCAATTGACCCAAAGTCATCAAAAAATGATTTACTAAGCTACTTTAGTGAAGTACTTCCCGACTATGACGAAGAAAGAGTATATGCCTCGAATATTAAGAAATTACTATCCTGGTACAATGCACTTGTGAAGGCTGATTTTGATTTTACGGCCATTAAAGCTGAATTAGAAGAAGAGGCTTCAGAAGAATAAAATCTTATAACAATTATTTTATGACCAAAAGAGAATCTCAGCTTCAGGCCTTCGGCGAGCTTTTAGACATCATGGATGAGCTAAGGGAAAAATGCCCTTGGGACAAAAAGCAAACCATGAATTCTCTTCGTCATCTTACCATTGAGGAAACCTATGAGCTCGGCGATGCCATTCTTGACAATGATCTACCTGAGATCCGAAAGGAATTAGGCGACCTCCTACTGCACATTGTATTTTATGCCAAGATCGGATCTGAATCAAATGATTTTGATATTAAGGATGTAATCCATGGAATCAATGAAAAACTGATCAGCCGACATCCACATGTTTTTGGAGATGTGGTAGCAGACACTGAAGAACAAGTCGCTAAAAACTGGGAGCAATTAAAATTGAAGGAAGGTAAAATATCGATATTGGAAGGAGTTCCAAAATCATTACCTGCCCTTGTCAAGGCCAGTAGAATTCAGGATAAAGCTGCCAGTGCTGGTTTTGACTGGGACCGTTCTGAGCAAGTATTCGAAAAGGTTCAGGAAGAAATAGAAGAACTGCATCAAGAAGTAAAACTTAAGGACCAGACAAGAATTGAAGCTGAGTTTGGTGACGTGCTCTTTTCGCTGATCAACTATGCCCGCTTTATAGATGTTGATCCGGAGAGCGCTCTTGAGAGAACCAACAAAAAATTCATCAAACGGTTTCAATACTTAGAAACTGAGGCAAAAAAAAATGGTGAATCGCTAAAAGACATGACCCTTGAGCAAATGGATGTCTATTGGAATAAGTCGAAGGATCATTTTAAATAAACATTTTTTTGACTAGATTAAACTACTTACTATCACTATATGTGATAGTAAGTAGTTTAATCTCCAATATACCCTCTAGAGGGTATATAAAAAAGAAATAATTAACTTAAATTCGTAAAATATTGAAAAATTTACGAATAAACCTAACTTTATTGTACCCCCAACAATAATATGGCTTCTACAAACTACCAGCTTGCCTCTTTTTTTAAGGAAGTAGAAAAACAGCTAGCATTAAGACAGATGAATATCTCGAATGACAGCTCTTTTGAAGAAATAGCTCCTATTTATGGAGAATGCTTCTTTGTTGTTGATTTGACCACAAGTAAAATTTTACATTTTGGCGGTATGAAGAAGATGTTTGGGTATAATGAAAAAAATATAGACTTACCCTTTGTTTTTGACAAAAACCATCCTGAAGACAGCCAGTTAGTTCAGTCAATTGTCAGTAATATTCTTTCTAAGATTATACATTTAGAGATTCCTACTTATACC
>CAJQNF010000031.1 GCA_905479625.1 uncultured Flavobacteriaceae bacterium
ACTGCGCTTACCTTAAGGTGAGCTGTCAAAGAAACCTCTTTTTGATGCTGAATTTCTTTAACTATGATATTACGATTGGTAACCAACTGACTCCAGGGTCCGTTCGTTTCTAAAAACGACTTCATTTTGGGCATGGCATAAACAGGTACTTCGTTTGAGCTCATGGCCTCTTTTCCCAGATACATCAATCCTGTATAGTGCCCGATATGCGCATGGGTAAGAAATATACCATCCGGAGTTTCACTGGTTCCATGATGGCTCAATCTTGTCAGCGCTTTCATTTGTGTGGTCATATCAGGTGTCGCCTCAAAAAGATACTTCTTCCCAAACTTCTGATCGATCAATCCTAAAGAAACAACCTTACGGCCGGGATTAGGTTTGTCAAATAAATCTTCACAACAGGCTTTTTGGCAAGCTGCTTGGGGAGAGCCTGCATCCTGAACTGTACCCAATACAACTAAATAGGTTCCTTCTTTGTTATCCATCTTAGAAACCCCTTGATACCTTCCTTGATCCTGACCATTACTATTTAAAGTATATGCGATAAGGAGAAAAGAGAACGCAGTAGTTTTTATGACGCTAATTATTTTATGATGTATCATCGTATAATTTCAAATATTTCTGTGTCTTTTTAAATCGCTTACTAAAAATATGATGGCAGATAAAATCCCTATCTAAAATAGCTCATTTTCATGACATCTCACTAAAAACTGTCTTATGTTGTACTAATCAAATACCCTGCGAAAAATAATAATTCATCTATAAAGATACTTCTCTCTAACCCACCATCAAAAGAACATAACCCAATAAACCTCCTGATAAAATGATCCACAAAGCGCTAATTTTAGTAAATCTAAAAGTTACAAAAATACTTAAAGCCATCAGTACTGCTGCCCGCCAATCAAAGACCAATTCATAACCCAACTGCAGGGATACGGCGATCATGATACCCACAGCTCCAGCATTAACGGCATCCAGGAATTTAGACAGCCATATTGATTTTCTTAGTAAAGGAATCAATTTAACCAATAATCCCACAAGGAAAAATGAAGGTAAAAACATACCTAATGAAGCCCAGAGTGCCCCTGAGATACCATTGAGTTGATAACCAACAAAAGTAGCTGTTGTCAAAACAGGTCCAGGAGTAAATTGTCCGATGGCAATGGCATCCAAAAGTTGCTCCTTTGTTAACCAGCCCAGCTTGTCCACCAATTCCGCATCGATATAGGCAATTAAAACGTAGCCGCTTCCAAATAAAACCAATGCAATTTTTAAAAAGGCTAAGAAAATAGATTGGTTCGAGATCGCAATTCCAACTGGTTTTACCAGCAATAATAATGGACCAAACATCGCCTTCTCTCCAGACTTGTTGTTAAAATTTAACCAAAACATTCCAAGAATTCCACTTCCAAGAATCAAAATAAATTCATCCACACCATATAGAGACAAAAGGGCAACAAGAATACCTACTACGATGAGCTGCCATCCCTTAAAAGCCTTCTTCCCTAATTTATAGGTTGCGTTTAGAATAATTCCGATTACAGCAGGCTTTATCCCAAAAAAGAAGGGAGCCACAGCAGGTACTTCTCCATATTCGCCATAAATAATAGCAAGTATCAAGGTAAATAGAACAGCCGGTGCTATAAAGGAAATTCCACCGACCCATAAACCTATCCAGCCCGCTCTAACATGGCCGCAATGCATGGTCATTTGTGTGGAATTAGGACCAGGCACTAAATTGGTGGCACCTACCATATCCAAAAAATGTTGTCTTGTCATCCATTTCCTTCTGGTCACAACCTCATCTTCCATCATTGAAATGTGGGCCGCAGGACCTCCAAAAGCAATACATCCTAATTTTAAGAATAAAAAAAAGACTTCCTTGATATGTTTTGACGAAGCAGACATAAAAATTAAATAAGTTTACATTTTTAATATGACCAAATAAACGTTAAGCCTTGAAATGCCTAAGTTGTCGATAACTAAAGACGGCTAATATCAATTCTCCAAATAAACCAAGTATAAAGAGCAGCGAGGGTTTACCGTCTATAAAGTAACTTATGACTCTTCCCAAAGCAAGGCTTCCCATAAATACGATCAACAGAAGGGTGGCAAACTTCCAATAGTCAGATGTCAAAACGCCTAAAACCAAAATCCCGGCAATCCCAAGATATAAAAACATGATGGCTCTGAATATATTTCTCAGATCAACAGATGCTATATCTACTTCAAACAATCGAGGTAACGCTTCCTCCGGATACAAACCATATAATAATGATGCAGGAATCAAAATGATAGCTGACAAGATCAGATGTAAATTCTTTTTGTTGATATATACATTCATCAAAGTAATAATTCGTTTAATTCGAAAAGGTTAATAGCCTTTGGTACATCCTCAGTTCAAAATGCACCAAACTATGCCACAACTTAGATCAATTTGAGCATTATTTTTATGTTGAAAAAATAAGAAATTTATACCAATTATATACTTCCAAAATAAATAGCATCCTACTCAAGGGTTAGAAAGTCAGAAATCAAAGAAATGCTGACTTCAATAAAATAAAATTTGCATTTCTTCTTAGCCAGCATAAATACGCTCAAAAACAGGCTAAAAACAAAATTTTTAAAAATAAATGTTAAGTTTACTTGACATTTAAACAAATATACTTACATTTGTGTCAAGTTAACATTACATTATATCAAATTATATTTACACATGGAAGAAAAAAATTATAACACACAAATCAAAAAAAACACAAAAAATCTGGCGATTTATACCGCCTTATGGACGGTTTCAATGGCTATTGCCACATTTGGACCAAAATTTATTTGGGAAGAGAACAAAACGCTCACCTTTATTGGAGTCTTTGTCAATGCCATATTCGGGATTTTTATGATTCTGGCCAACATCAAACATTTGAAGGGCTTAGATGAACTTCAAAAGAAGATACAATTAGAAGGTATGGGTCTTGCCTTAGGAGTTGGAGTCGTTGGAGGACTTAGTTATTCTCTTTTAGATACTACAAATCTTATCGCACAAGATGCTGAAATTTCATATTTGGTCATTTTAATCGCACTTACCTATTTGGCAAGTGTCGTGATCGGTCAAAAACGATACTCATGAAAAACAGACTAAAAGTACTTCGTGCAGAAAATGACCTGACCCAAGCGGATCTTGCCAACAAATTAGAAGTGTCAAGGCAAACCGTCAACGCCATTGAAAAAGGTAAATTTGATCCAAGTTTACCATTGGCTTTTAAAATCTCTAAACTATTTCAAATGCCCATAGAGTCAATATTCCAAGTAGATTAATCTTATACTAAAAAATAATCAGGGAGTTAATTGTTCTGTTATCTCCCTGATTTAATATTCATTTCTTTCTATTTATCCTGATAAGCACCTGAAGAATAAGTCAATTCATAGCTGTGTGTATAGATCTCGAATACGACTCCGAAAGGATCTTCTACATAAACCATTTTAAATGGTTTTTCATTAGGGTAATATTCTCGTATGGGCATGCGCTGTTTGCCTCCGTGTGTTACTATCTTTTCAACCAGAGTTTCAATATTCGGATCCTGAACACAAAAATGGAATAGGCCCGTTTTAAAAGGAGAGAAATCAGGTTTTTCATCAGACATGTTCGGAAAAGAAAACAACTCTATACCAATGCCATCTGAAGTTGACATATGAGCGATTTTAAATGTTTCCCATTCCTCACCAAATACGTCTATACACATTTGACCAATGGCAGTATCTCTTTCTTTTGTAACAGTTGAAGGAGACATGATGACATACCACCCCATAACCTCTTGATAAAACTCAACTGCTTTATCTATATCAGGCACTGTTATACCTATATGAGAAAACGATCTTGGATACTTGCCTTTATTCATACTATTTCTAATTTAAGATTTATTTTTTTTATTGAATTACTTTTTAAGCAGCTCTTTGCATTGCTGACCAAATACCCCAGCAATACCTGCGGCTATACCTCCTATCGCAGCGGTAACTGCAATCAAGACATAGGCATTACCACCTAAAGGCAATAAAACCGCTATTTTACTGGCCAAGGTAAAATCATTGTTACTTGACAACATAAAGGTATAACCCAACCAAAAACAAAAAATGCCCAAAAAAGGAATAAAAAAGACAGATATACCTTTTAATGGAAATATCACTGCAGCAAGAAATGCGGCTAGCATTACTGACCACCAAGGCATAAAAAAGGAAAATATCAATGCGAGGACAAGAGTACTGATTAAATTGAGAATATATTTGTTCATTTAGTTCGAAATTAAGGTTTGTGTTGAGATAACAGCATCTGTTTTTTCATCCGTTTGTAGAAAGTTCAGCTCGTGGTATTTTCCACCGGCCCAGTCATCAATAAAATTATCATAGTACTTACTCCCCGGATTCCCGGATTGTCCACCTGGATAAATACCTAATGCTTTAGGTGGAGAACTCATTTCTACGATCATACGCCAGGATGGGCCGTGATTTTTTTTGGTGGCATTCACAATTCCCGACCCTCCTCCAATGGGAAGGCTAAATCTGGAAAAAGCAGGTAAACCTTGTAACAAATGATCAACATGAGTTGACTTGTAAGCCTTCCAATTATAGTCACCATTTTCAGCTTTCCATTTCGTCATTGACTTTACGGTTTCCTTAAAACTGATTAAAAACAAATCTTTAGCGGTTTCTGTTTCAGGTGTTTCTTTGATATCCATAAAAACATCTTTTCCATGATTCTTTAACAAGGAAGCCGTATGAAAATAGGCAGGTTTCCTTAAAACCTCATCTTTAACATCAAATTCATCCCATAGCAAATCATAAAGGTTCCACCACCAATACTGCCAAATACTAGGGCCAACTTCTTCGATATCATTCATATAATTCCATGCTTTGAGCTCTTCTAAGATCTGTAGTTCTTCTTTATTCAAAACGGCCTCATTTACACTCGTAATCATAAGGGGTAAAAGATCTGCTGCCCTAATATTGTAATTATTATTCTGTAAGTCTTTAAAATCCTGAATATCAAACTCTTTCTTTGAGTTAAAGAAATTATTTATGACCCGATTTCTATCATTTTCATACCAATCATTAAACACATAAAAGGGATAATCCTTATCAACAGGGCGTTGATTGGCTGAACTGACAAAATCTCTTTCCGGGTTCTTTACGTGGGGGTTAAAGGCCTGTGGAATAAACCCTTGCCAATCATGATCAGGATTACTCCCATCCAACAAAAATTTCCCTTGTCCTTTCCATTTATTGGGCATCTTCCCTTGAATCCATAATGCTATATCTCCTTCTGTTGAGGCAAAAACAAAATTCTGTGCAGGCGCTGTATAATAACTTAACGCATGTACATATTGATCATAATTCTTAGCCTTATTCAACTCCAGAAATGTCCTTTGATTGTTCCCTCCAATATGACCAATCCATTTCATTGCATATCCCTCGTAACTTCCCTTCCCCTTAAAGTTCAAATCATAAGTTACAGGACCATGATGGGTATATCTAACTGTGTCGATAAATGTTTGCCCTCCTTTTATTCTAATCTCTTCTATCCGAAAGGTGACGCCCTTCCATTGCCCATCATGTTTATACTGTGATGGATTATCTTGATTAAATTCAATTTTATACCAATCTACCAAATCCCTCCTTGCATTTGTTTCGCCCCAGGATATATGGTTATTAAAACCTGAAATAACCCCTAAAGCACCTGGCAAGGTTGCACCAAATGAATTGTGGTCCGGCGTGCTAAGCTGCATCACAAACCAAATTGAAGGCAGCTTTAAGCCCAGATGTGGATCATTCGCCAAAATTGGATATCCAGAATATGACTTATTTCCTGAAACCGCCCAATTATTACTTCCGTTATCGGGATCTGGTTTATCTAGTACCTTAGAAATAGAATCTAACAGCATCTCAGCAGCAGGTGTTTCAGTCATAGGAACATCGATAAAACTCCAATCGGTATCCTTAGGAATCACTGGTGACCCTGCATCAAGATAATCAGGGAATAAAAATTCAAACCTTTCTTTTCCAAATATTCTTAAAGCATTCGTTCGTTCCAAATCATAATCACCTGATGCTAAATCTTTCGTCATAAGCATCAACAATAAAGCCGTTTTTTTAGAGGTCCAATGTTCTGGTTCATAATCCAACAACTTATATTCTACAGGCATTGTCTTAGGATCTAGCTGATCAATATAATCGTTCACACCTTGTGCATATGCTTCAACAAATTCAGAAGTTTTTGGATCTTCTCTCATCTTCATCAAGGCCTGTTCTGCACCAAACACCATACCTTTTCTGCGCTCTCCTCTATCATAATTTAAGGCAACTTCACCTATTATTTCTGAGATGCGCCCTGCAGCACCATGTGTTTGAAATTCCATTTGCCATAATCTGTGTTTTGCCGTGATATAGCCCTGTGCTCTGTATAAATCAATATCATTCTGAGCAAACAGATGTGGTATCAATTGCGCATCATAATGAATAATTACTTCTTCTTTAAGCCCATTCAAAAAGGCTGTACCGTCAATAGTTTCATCGGTTTCATTTTGCCAAATCCCAGTATATGGGTTTAGAAATTTTCCTATAGGCGGAATAGAACCAAATTTGTTATTGAGGCCATAAAAAACAGCTACTGTAAGCAGTAAAGAAATTATAAACTTTAGGTATTTCATAAAATGGTATAAATTATAAGCATGAAAATACTAAATATATATGACTACAAGTTAAATTTCTCGAGTAGTTCAACATATATGTGTCTATTCTGAATAATTTCCAAATGATTCAAAACCTTCCATTCTACCTGTTTTTATAAACAAAATAGAACCATGCCTTTTCTTTGCAGGAAGGGCCTTGCCCTTAAAATTGAGTGTCTTTTTTCGTTGGAAATTGTATCGGAATCTGATCATCAGGCTCTCCTAAATTTTGTAATAAATCTATTTCAATCCCTCTGGCAATTGTTGAAATAGGCACATCATTGGCAGTACCTTCAAAAGGATTTTCACCAGTGCGACCAATTCTTTCCATGGTATGAAAAATCCATGCTACAATGACATAAAACGGCACCGAAAACCACATAAAATATTTTCCAATCAAAGGGCTTTTGTCTATAACATTTGCTCCAATTTCTGCAAATTGAGGTACGAGAGACAAGGGCAGTAGTAATACGAAAATCCACATAAAAAAGTGATTCAGTGTAGCAAATTGTCTGGGATAAGGAAAGTTTTTTATTCTTTCACTCTTCCCTTGTAAACTAAATAATTCCTGGACTAATCCTTCCAGTTCCAAAAAAGAAAATTCCCAAACAAGACCCTTTTCTTTCAATTCTTTTAAATGATGAGATTGCAAGTATAACAGCGCCGTGGGCTTATTATTTTTACTCATCACATAGTCAAAATCACTTTCAGATATCACCGATTTCAATTCACATTCCAGCATTGTATCTTTCTCTGGAGGTCGAAAACCCCATTCTTGGTTGGTCCTGTGATTTGACGTTGTTTCCCAACGCCTGGGTTGACGCATGGCGAATCGCAAAGCAGTCATCCATGCGATATGTCGATTGGTCAGTGTTTTAATTTCCATATCTAGGGCCGCATCATCTACAGGTTTTTCAGCATGTTCGTTGCTCACCATATCTTGAACAAATACACCGAAAGTTCTCGAGGTGTTTACAATTCCTCCCCAGATTTTTCTGGCCTCCCAAATTCGTCCATAAGAGGCATTGTTTTGAAACCCAATAACAAAAGCAACTGCCGTACCAATCAATGCCAAAGGTGTCCAGGGGATTTTTAACCATGATATGTCTAAAAAATAATAAATAGATACCCAAAAAATTATAATCAACAAAAATGAAAATGTTTCAAAACGGGTCCACCAAGCCATTTCAAAAGTGGAGTAAGTTTTCTTAATATGCATAATTGATTTTTCTTATGAATTATTATTGTTAGATATGATCTGACTTGTTATTTAGTAATCTACAAGCAAAGAACAAAAATTGTGAAGCTCAGTATTTGATATAACCTATTCAGTTTTAACAAATATAATGCTATCTACCCTCTCATTCAAATGATTTGTTGCTTCTGAACCTTTTATTAAATTGAAAAAAGAGCAATTGATTAAATTCAGGACATCAAACTTTATTTAATTTAAACACCCTTAAACTTTCTATGATAACCGTACATATAATGATGGCCCCGCCTATGATTGTGGTCGTTTTTGGGTACTCCTGTAAAAAAATCATTCCGATAATGATACCATATACAGGTTGGATACAACTCACAATACTGGCAGTAACTGTAGAAAAGTGTTTTAAACTATGAAGAAACAACGTATGCCCAATGGCAGTTGTCAATAAAGCTAACAAAATGGTTGCCGGCAAATAATCGGCGACACTTGATGTGTCAAGGAAAAAGGCAAACGGGCTCAATACAACCGTGATGATCAATAATTGATAGGCCATCAACAAGGATCCATCATAATGGTTGATCTTTGTTTTCATAATAATATTTCTTGTCGCATAACAAAGCGCAGAAAAAACACCAAAACCTACCGCTTTAAAATCATCATTTTGAATATCGAAATCGGGTACCAAAAAATAAATACCTACCAAAACCAAAATACTTAATATCAAATGTATTTTTAAAATTCTGGTTTTGAGAAATAAAGGTTCTAAAATAGCTGTTATAGCGGGATAGGTAAAAAGAGACAACATGCCAATAGCCACATTTGATAATCTCAAGGCATAAAAATAAGTTATCCAATGGAGTCCCAATAAGAGGCCACCAAAAAAGATGGTTTTTCGATCACGTCCTTCAACATAAAAACTGATTTTCTTCCATCTCAAGAAAAGATACAAGGCAATACCTCCTATTAATGATCTTAATCCTATCGTGATGGGTATTGGCAAGTCAATATATCTTCCTAAAGCGCCTGAAGTACTTATAAAAAGGATCGCAAGGTTGAGCTCAATAAAATTTACAGTCTGTATCCTTTTGGTCATAAACACTTTACATCTAACCTATTATAATGAGTGATTCTCCATCTCATTTCTATTTGTTTTTTCAAACCAGTTTTCATGAATTCAAAATAATCAGCTATTACTTCAAACTCAAAGGTAGTGCCTTTTTCACGATTGCATAGTCTGGCTCTTTCCTGGCGGATACTTTAGGAAATAGCTAAAAAGTGGTTTGATTCATTTTTTAGCATCAAGATTTAATGAACAATTGCACTATGGTAACAATCCCAATAATAAGAATAAAAAATAAGGACAACCTACGGAATTTTGATTGGGGTATATAAACCAGTATTTTCTTACCAATAAAAGAGCCTAAAAGACCTATGACGAGTAAAAACGGAACATATTTCAAATCATGGTTATGGATATAACCATTGTTATAATACACAAATGTTCTTGACAAATCAATCATGAAATCTATAAAGGCGGAGGTGGCAATAAATACACTTTTTTCCAGGTTAAAGGCGGCCATGGTTAATCCTCTAATGGCGCCACCTGTTCCTAATAAACCAGCTGAAAATCCGGAAAACGCCCCTCCAACCAGCGCATTCTTCTTATTGGGAGAGAAACTAACTTTTCTTTTGATCAAAAAAAACAAGCTGAAACCGACTAAAAATACGCCCAAAATAATTTCCAAAGAGGCGCTGACCACATATTTGGAAAGTAAACCACCAACAATAACAAAAACTACCGCAGGTGCTCCAATGGTTAAGAGCAGTTTTTTATCTAATCCTTTTTTAAATAAGAAGATTTTACTCAAATTACTCGATACATGAAAGATCGCCGTTAGACCCAATACAGAATGAAAATCAAAATAAAAATTTCCTAAAGGGACAAAGAAAACTGAGGAGCCAAAACCCCCAATGGTGCCAATTATTTCGGCAACCAGTGCCAAAATCAGAAAAATCACATTGACATCTTTCATAATTATTTCTTTTTCAAAAGAATAATTTACAGCTCACAGCCAAAGAATTTCCTCTTAAATAATAAAATGAATTAATCAATTATTTTTTACTCCTTGCTTTGCGCTTATCTTTATTCTTGACAAATATCAATTTATGCCTGCTTTTAGGGTTCTCTCTTTGCTCCAGATCAAAATGACCTATCGACTTGATCAAGGGTGTCAATTTTTCAAACCCATAATTTCTTGAATCAAAATTGGGTTGCTTTTTCTGTAGCAAACTCCCTACATCACCAAGAAATGCCCATCCATCCTCATCAGACAAATCAGAAATGGTCGTAGCGATCAAATTAATTACTTTAGGCGTAATTTTATCAATGCTCTCTTTCGCTTTGTCTTTTTGATCAGTTCCTTCCTTTTTCTCTGATTGAGTTCTAATGATTTCGACATAGATAAATTTATCACAAGCTACAATGAATGGAGTTGGTGTTTTTCTCTCCCCTATTCCAATAACTTGCATTCCGGCTTCTCTTAATCTGGTAGCCAACCGGGTAAAGTCACTATCACTTGACACCAAACAAAAGCCGTTAACTTTTTCAGAATAAAGAATATCCATAGCGTCAATAATCATCGCAGAATCCGTTGCATTCTTACCAGTCGTATAGGCATACTGCTGAATTGGTGTAATTGCATTTTGCAGCAATAAATTTTTCCATTTAGATAAATGAGGCTTTGTCCAGTCTCCATAAATTCTTTTTATGGTTGGATTTCCATACTTCGCGATTTCCTCCATCATCTCTTTTACATGTGCCGATGGTATATTGTCTCCATCAATGAGTACGGCTAAGTTTAAATTCATTCTATGATATGTTATGCTTCAAGTTTTTATGAAGCTGATTGTTGTTATATGATTCTTTTAGTTTTCCGGATATATCCATAGCATTTAACCCACCTATTGATAGCTTTCATTTTTTAAGCCTTTGCAGGAAATCCTAAGACAACTCCTTTATATTCCTCTAATTTAGCACAAAAGAAGCACTATTTCAGGCTACAGTCTGAAAATTTAAAGGAGAGATATATGAAAATTGTTTTATGAAATAAACAGCGACCATTTTTAAAGCGTTACAGGTTTTCAATTGTAGCTTTTCGCCAAAAGTATAAGCCGAATAAAGTAGTAATGATTGGGATCATTAATCCGTATTCATCTATCCAAAAAGTTGATGTTTCATTCGTAATTGTAAGCGGTGTGCAAATTTTCTGGATATAGATATTATGTACAGAATGGTAAAGTGCTGCCGGCCATAGACTATTTGATTTAAAAGTATAATAAGCCAATATAAAAGACATGCCGACGATCATTACAGTAAAAGCGATGATATGAAACATAAGGTTTCCACTTCCATTGTACATAAGATAAATAACGGGCCAATGCCATATCGACCAGATCAATCCACTTATCAAAGACACCCATTTAAATGAAAAGATCTTTCTCAATTCGAAAATAAAAAAACCACGCCACCCAATTTCCTCTCCAAGAGTAGATCCAATATTCTTTACAACACCCACTGAGGCGAGCAAAAAAATCATTACAGCAGCAACTTCAAATGATCCGGAACCATCAATTCCCAATTCCTTACTCCAGTCTAGAATTTGGTTGGTATTGAAAAAATCGCCAAAACCCAATGACCAGATCAGGATATAAGCAATCGAAATATATAAGACAGGAGTTATATAGGCAAATTTCAGATATTTCAACTTTTTTAAGCGCCAGGGTAGTACTGAAAGAGGTCTTTTTAAAATTTTTAAGGTAACAAAAGCCGCTAAGGCCGGAGACAACATCAATGCGCCAACATAAATACTTGTTGGGTTCAATTTTAATATGGCGTAATAGGCAAATGAGCTAAAGAAGGTTAAGACCGATAAAAATATGGCTATTGTTCGTCCAGCTTGACGTTGTTTAGAAAGTTTTTTAAGCATCGTAGTTTCTAAGTTCGGTTATAATGGAGACGGAGAGCTAAACATTATGTTACATAATTTGTTCTTAAGGCTTTGCTATTGAGACAATCGTCTTCAGTGAGTTAAGTTGAATCAACCCTATGCGTTGTGCAATTTTAGACATTTTAATAGCTCAACCACCCTAATATGAGCATATTGAATCTGAAAAAAATAATCCTCTATATCCGGGTTGGAATTATTTTTTATCTTCTTTTTTGGATTCTCTATACATCATAAAAAGCCTTACCCCTAACCTTGCAAACAAAATAATGGCAATCACCATTACGATATTCATTCCATCTTCCATTATCTAAAATCTATTTTAAGGGTGCCAAATAAGCCTGTAAATATATTATAAAGTACTGCCTCAACAATTCCAAGTAAAAATCCAGCAACAGCAAAAATGACTGGCATTCCTATCAAGGCGCCAAAGGCAAGCACCGTACCAAAGCTCAGACCTGGTGTAGACATGGCCTCAGAAGATAAAACCCCTAAAGCGACAGAGGTATCTATAAGCAGGCCTCCAAAGGAATAGAGCATCCCGCATAACATGCCTATCAAAGCCATAAGAACGGCTTGGAATATAGCAAATTGGAATACATTGATTCTTTTTAAATGTTTCATCTTTAGTTTAATTCTTTATAAGAATATAAGCGTTTAATGACGTGGCAATTAATAACCAAACAAAATAAGGCATGATCAACAAAGAATACATTTTTAAATCAGACCAGTAAGCCACCAAGAAATAACCCACAAGCACCGTAAGTAAACTGATGATGACTAAGGCTATAGAGACGTGATGAAAATAAAAAAATGCCGGGTTCCATGCAATATTTAAAACCCATTGTATCGCAAATAAAATAGCTAAAAGTTTCAAATCAGAAACCTTAGTCCATGCATAGGCCATATAGACTGCAAAGCATATCATAATAGTTGTCCATGCAAATCCAAAAACCCAACCTGGGGGAGACCAAGGTGCCTTATTTAAGTCATTGTACCATTCAGATGGAACACCTTTACCTGTAAAGAATCCACCGATACCTAAGGCGCCAAAATTAAGTACTAAAAAAATTATAATTCTATAGAACATGTTATCTATTTAAATGAAGGTAAAGTTGCTCGACCTTGTCTCTCGCCCAAGGTGTTCTTCTTAAAAATTTAAGACTGGACTTGACCGTAGGATTATTATTAAAGCAATTGATATTTACCTTTGATGCCATTTGTTCCCAGCCATAATGTTCTACCAGCCATTCCAATATGTCTTTCAATTTCACCCCATGCAAAGGATTGTTGGGTTGTTCTTGCTTAGGATTGCTAATATCTTCCATTATAAATTTTGATGCTAAGGTAGGATGTTTTTCGCTTTTTGCCCCTAAAATATTTGTTTACCATAAAGAATCTTTGCTTATTTTTTTCAATTATTAATGATACAAGTCGGTTGTATTATCTAGACTTTTTACCCTTCTTCAATGTAGTTAAAGTTTTTACACCAAGTGATACCAATAAAATGATCAAAACGATAAAAAAGAGTGTTGTTGTCATACTTTTTGTTATTGAGAATACATTTGTAAGACCTGCTAAACCTGAAGATATATTTGGAAAATTAGTGAGCATAACGACTATTCCAATATTTTCCAAATAATCAGCCATCCCTGCAAGAAGTGGCAATAAACTCACAGAGAAAAAAACTGAATTCAGTTTACCAAGTTTGTTCAACAAGTAGGCCAAGATCAGGCTATAACTTATACCGAATAAAAATGGATAAATCATGTCAACAGGTATTTGATGGTATAGATATGATTCACGTCCTTTTTCTCCCAGAGTGTTGAATAATCGGTTAACATAATCCAAATCATATCCCGTTGGCATCATATCCAACAATTTCATATCACCCGAAAAAGCCATTACTTTAGGGATGGTTAAAAAAATCATAACTGCATAGACCAGATTGGTCAGCACAAATAATAGCAACACTTTTTTTCCAGACAAGTGCTTGCTTATAATGCTTCTTAAATTATTCATTCTTACTATTTTCAATAAATGCAGTACATATTATTTTATATCCAGGCGCTTTAAAATATGCTCACATTTTTCAATTAACCCGTATTAAATTTCTTTGAAAATATTTTATTAATGAGATCAGAGATACACCCGCCCAGATACCTTCTAATACTATAAACGGCATATAATTCATTAAAACGGAAGCGTAACAGGCCATGCCTGCCCCTATTAGATTCAATAATATAAAAGCCAAATCGTTCTTCCCAACTTTCCCTATAACATTTAGCACATAGGCCAATAGTATTTGAAAAACTCCGGCAAAACCAATCCAATCTACTTCATTCATTTTTTTATTTTAAGGTGTATTTGAATCTATTTAGGCCAAATTTAACATAGGCGTTTCTCATAAATGTCTCTTTGAACATTTATTTGCCTCCAATTACCTCCAACTTTACTTTGGCAACACCATTGTCAACAAAATCAAGTTTGATAGCAGCCTTTTTAGAAAGGTCTAATATTCTGCCTTCAACAAAAGGACCGCGGTCGTTTATAGTCACAATAACTGATCGTTGGTTGGCCAAATTGGTCACTTTTATTTTGGTTTTAAATGGAAGGGTTTTATGTGCCGCTGTCAATTTTGATTGACTAAAAGCCTCGCCACTAGCGGTTGCTCTTCCTTCAAACTTATCATTATAGAAAGAGGCCATTCCCGTTTCTGTAGTTTGAGAGAAGCCATTATAGCCAGCAAGAATTAATAAAATAGTACCTAAAAATATATGTTTAGTATTCATATTGATCTATTTAGTTCGTTTTTCGATCCAATCCAACTATTCCCCCTTCTTTAGTCCATTATAAATAAAAGCATTCGTTAATCCGGCTGCAACCAATAAAGTACCAAAAAGAAATTTATAGTTTTCTGTATCCTTATATAAGTAGGACGCCAAAAGTATGACCACTGCCCAAATAATTGCATTTATAACTAAAACGTTTTTCATCTATTTTTAAATTTTTTTAAGAAATGTTAACTCCCTTCATTGAAGAGAATAGGTTTCTTCCATTTATAAAAATACAGAATGTAATCTTTCTTTAGCCATGGCAAAGATTCTTTTGCTGGCATCGGAGGATATGGTCTGATACAAGGCAAATTCACTCACTGTAAAATGACCAATGATCATGCCCCGTAGCTCTGTTTTAAACATCGTGTCATTTTTAAAAATAGTGACTAGCAAGTCATTCTTTTTTATACTGCTTAACCCTTGGAAATCAATCTTTTTTCTTTTAACATAATTCTCAAAAAACAGGATCAACAATTCATGCTGTAACTTAAGAATGGGCCGCAGGGTTGTGTTTTGGAAGTTCTCCGCTTCGTTTTTATTTTCAATAATGCCAATATTTTTTATTACTGGCCTAATGCTTATTTTAGTATCTGTCATTTTCTTTTACTCAAAACTAATAAAAATGCGTGTTTATTCTAAACTCCAAACATCTGAAAGCTAATTCTATCAATTAGCTAAGTTATTTATTAATCAACTCGGTGTACTCTTTACATTAAAAGTGAATACATCGGGTCTGGAATAATGACCAACAGCATCAAACATTCGTTTGGCCTTAATCACCTGATCAAAATCAATCTCGGCATATAAAATACCTTCCTCTGCCTCTAAAGGCCCTGCTAAAATTTGTCCATTTGGAGCAATTATGGCGCTATTACCAACATTGATCCATTCTCTTCCTTCGGGGTAAAGCTTTTTAAACTCGTAGTGGTCAGGAATATCATCCATTTTTAATGCCATACATGAACTGATCACAAAAAGACCTCCTTCTCTGGCAATATGCTGCATTGATTGGATCCAATTAGCGCTTTTATCCCAGGTAGGTGTAGCTAATAATTGAGCACCACTTTCATAAATGGCATTTCGCGCTAAAGGCATGAAGTTCTCCCAACAAATCAATCCGGCTATTTTTCCGGCTGAAGTGTCATAAGAGCGTAAAGTGCTGCCGTCACCTTGAGACCATATCAAGCGTTCACCTCCCGTTGGAATTAGCTTCCTGTGCTTACCTATAATCAAACCCTGATCATCTATAAAAAGTAAGCTATTAAATAAGCTTGTACTACTGGTTTCAGAATTTCTTTCATGCATCCCCATCACCACATTAACACCGGCATCTTTTGCAGCCTTACAAAGTTGTCTTGTGCCCTCATCGGGAACAGAAACAGCATTTTCAACAAGTTTAACATACAACTCATTCAGGTCAGCCCCTTTACTATTTGGAATGAGCCAAACCCAATCCGGATAACCGGAAATAAAAGCCTCGGGAAATACGATTAAATCAGCACCATTCTCGCCTGCCTCTAGAATTGCCTTACAGGCCTTTTCAATCGATTTTTCTTTGTTCAAAAAAATGGATGAAAGTTGTGCCGCTGCTACTTTTACAATTTTAGTCATCTTATTCTAGATTTAACATGCAAGGGTATTAGATTTGTGAAATGCCCGGTTACCTTACTAATTTATAAAAATTTATTTTCAAAACTTTACCTGTTGCTCAATTCTTAGACAGAATCATATCCTGTAATTCTCATCAACCAACTAAAAGTACCTGGAAAAAAACGGTTAAAAAAAACCAGTAAAGCCAGCATAAATGGTTTGATAATCATTCTCTTTTTAGTCTTAACAGTTTTTGAAATAACCTGTGCCGTATCCTTTAATGACATTGTTGGAATTAACCAATTGGCAATTTTTGGGATACGTTCTTCGCTTCTCGGATTGTTTTCGAAATATGGTGATTCTACTTTTCCAAAGGCAATCATAGAAACCTTAAAATTTGTATTAAAAAGATCTGCTTGTAATGATCTTGAAAAACCTAACATGGCCCATCTGGAAGGAGTATATCCGGTAGCACCCGGAAATGAAAAAAAGCACGCCGCAGAGTTAATGATGATAAAATGCCCGCTTCCACGTTCTTGCATGCTGTCATAAAACACCTTACATGTTAGCGCCGTTGCTATATAGGGTGAATCCATCGTTTCCTTATAATGAGATACAGTAGCCTCTTTAAATGATAGCCATTCGCCTGCTCCGGCACTGTTGATAACAACATCCGGGACACCTTCATTTTCAATGATTTTTTTAGCCGAAGACTTAACTGCTTCCTCATCCGTCAGGTCCGTTGAATAATAGCTTATTCTCTCATAGGTGGGATCAATTTCTAAGGCAGTCTCTTTTAGCTTCTCAATGGACCTTGCCTGAATAATTATCCTTGCTCCTTGTCTATAAAGTTCAATGGCTGCGGCTTTTCCAATACCGCTTGATCCTCCCGTGATTAAGATGAGTTTGTTATTCATAAAAATTATATTTCACAAACACCTTGTGTAGGAAATTTTGCTTCTGTTTGAATGGGTTTGCAACGCTTTTCATTTTGTGTCCAAGTACCAATATCGCAACTCAAGTAACAGGAACAATCCAAATATAGTCTCTCATCAAAAAGAGATATCGATACAGCCCATACCTCTTTTCTTAAACTTTTTTTATCTTTTAAGGTAACCCATTATTATGATAGGTCATTTCAGAAAAACATCAAATCTTATTGGCTTTTTTTAATCTTTTTTCTGCCTTTTTTTCTTTAGGAGTTTTAGCTGCTTCTTTTTTAACATTCTTCTTTGCGTCTTTACCTTTTGACATGATCGTATCTGTTTATTGTTTATGTATGAATTCCTTTTGTTGATCCGAAGTTACAAAAAAGGAATGAAGCTATTCTTCACCAAATAAGATTTTCTTACATGGAGTTCAAAGCTGTTGTAGCACTAACCCCTTTAGAAGTCACCTATTTTCTTGTTTTACAATCAAATGTAGCAACTCATTCTTCAATCCACCCCATAACGGTATTGGCAACAAATCTGGGTTCAGGAGGTAAAGAATAAATGTTTTTTTCGTAATTTTTATTATAAGGTGAAATATTCATGATCTTACCACCTACTACCAAAGTGCTGCTTCCGCCTGGGTCAAAACCCATCGCTTTATGCATGCCATACTTCAATAGGATATCGGCCATATCAAAATGTGTTGCGCCAACAGATTCTCTAATCCTTCCATTTACCATAAGCACCATGAGTTTACCCTCTTTGGTCATTCCTACCGCTATTTTTGGTCCTCTCATATCCGTAAAATCTAACCTGGCTGCTTGGGTTTTAATCGAATTAGTTGTTTTCCAGCCTTCTTCTTCCATATTCAAAATTTGCTTCCCATTATCGATTAACATAGGTCCTGCCTCAATAGCATACAATATGTCTTGCCATTGATAAGGATTCTTCTTTGGGTCTAATAACTCCATATCTACAGATGTCCCTTCTTCAAATAAATCACTTGAAAATAAATTAAAAGGAACCGATAAAGTTATTCCGACAGGAATCATCCCCACTGTTTCTTTGGCCTTTGTCTTAATAACCTCTTTCACTGTATTTCCAGCGATTCTTATAATTACATTACCATCACCTTGTATGTTCTGTTCAGTAAATGACAAATCATAATAACAGGGTTTTGTAGTGCTGTGGCTATTATATTGATCAGCTCCAAAAACAAGATTAGCTTGCTTCCCTTTAATCACAAAACCGGCTTTACTATTTACCTTCCTTATATCTACGTGTCCATTTTTATAAATAATGAACGCCGGTTTATTGAAAAGTGGCGGACAAAACACCTTGTTATTCATAATCAATAAACCTAAAGGAGATCCGATATATGTTTCCGGTAAGCCCAACTTCCCAACCAACTCAGGATTTAAAATATAGCCACCATTCCAGGCTAGTTCAATTTTATTCGAATTTTTATTTTTCTTTTTGTACTCTTGTATTAGGGCAGGTACATTTTTGGGTTCCTTGTTAGCAATATGAGCGGCAAACTTCCAGTTGTGTTCTTTCGTGTCAATTTCGGCCAAGACACCGCTCCAAGGCAAACCATCATCGTACACCCCACCCGCAAATGAAGATGTTACTTTTTCAACAGTTTTATTTACTTTCATTTGCTCCTTTATCTGCGCTAAAAGATCAGCTAAAGGTGTTCCATTTTCAACAGCATCTTTAGAAATAATATGCAACAATTCCTTTTCACCAACAGACGCTTTAAGCTCATTGTACAGGTCGCTTTTTAGCACCATTTCAAAATCCTTTGCAGTTTGAATTGGCGTCGGATAGGCCAATGTAGTGCGAACACCTGCAGGCACAAATTGAATAAATCCACTATCTTTTGGAATCCCCATGATCTTAGCCGTCATTTCATACAACACCTTTCCTATATGGAAATGATCAATTTCTATTATGTCAGTCATCATAGCGGCATACTCGCCATTTGTAATAATAAAGCCATTTGATTCTTTGATTTCTCTTAAAATCTTGATAGCCTTGGCACCCATTTGCGGAAAATGAACACCTTCTGACCATTGTTTGGTTTCAATGATCTGAACAACACCTGCTTTATACAACAGTCCTAATTCAGGCTCCTTTTCACTTTCTAAATACTCTTTGATATTGGCACTTGAAAACCATTTTGTAATTCTTGGCTCATGTATAAAAATATAGACTTTTTCTAATTCCTGGCCCTTGGTTTTTAGCACTTCTGAAGTAAGCTCTTGTTCTATGGTAAGTTTGAGTTGGGCTCGAATAGGTTGTAATACAAAATATTCTAACTCATGCTTTATATAACGCCCTGGGAAATATCCTTTAGGCACATTGTTCTTTAAATTTTTAGTTAATATTTTCCTATCGTCAATTCCCAAAAATTTACTGTTGGTCAATTGAAATAAGGCCAGTTCCCAATCCGCAAAAAACTGTGGTGCCAAGGTTAAATCAGCTAAGTTTTTTGGCTTAAAAACATCATTATAGATCATATTGACCAAACCAGTGACTTCATGGTAAGTAAAAGCCTGATAGGCATAAGATTTTTTATTTCTATGTCGGTATGCCAAAGCGTGGTCATGCCTTGTCGAAATTTCTCCGTCAACATATTTAAAAATATCATCTATGGCATTATAGTAAGTATGAATGAGTTCCAAATTGGTGTTAACCAATTCCGGAATATCATTTTCCATCATTCTGGCGTAAGTCATTACTTTACCCTTTATAAGTTGTTCTTCAACCCTAAAAAAACTTGGATCAATTAATGATTTGAGGTAGAGCATAAAAGACAATCGTCCATAACCTGGTAGATAATGTCTTGTTTTTTTATTGAGAATGGCATCAAGATCTTCATTGGCAAAATTGACCGATTTTTTATACTTCTTTAATAAAACAACAACTTGAGGATCAACTTCAATTGAATTAGCTCTCAACTGTAAATGCAACCTTTTTAGAATATACTCCATGCTATTTTGCAAAGACTCCAGGCTATATCGTTTGTTGATTACGTTTCTGTTATGCGTTACATCTACCATCCTGTTCTGCGGATAAAACACATGGTCACATATCCTTTCTGCTAATTTTTTTGGGATTTTAGACCCCTTAAATTCTAAAACGTTCAAACGCAATGATTCATCCAAATGACGACCTATAACTTCATCATATACCTCTCTGGGTTCGTATTGTCTGCAAAATATTGGTGTACCACAAGCAGCAGCTTCGATAATTGGCAGGCCCCTGCCTTCTGTTTGACTGGGTAATAAAATTAGAGAGGCTACATCGTATAATTGCTCAATGTCTAATGGCTTTTTGTGTTTTTTCTTAAATTCATTTTTATCGAATTCACTAAATAAAAAGCCGAGAAGCACCCTTGATTGGAATTCTTTTGGGAGCCCGTCCAGGAATTTTTTAAAATCTTTTTTTAGTTCTTGATAATAATCCTGTTGTCCGTGAGGTATGGGTCCGGAAACTATTAATGACAGTTTTAGCTGAGGATTGGTTATAAATTTCTCATAAAACGAATCATAAGAAAATAAACGTTTAATAAGTTTAAAGTTCAGCTCAATCGACTTTCTGCTAATCACTCTTGTTGGCTGTAGAAAAACTATATTGTTATTTACAAAATCAAATTTGCGTATGGATTTATAACCCAATAATATGGGCTTCAAAGAGCGTTCACTTTTGGTATGTTTTCCCGCTGTATGTACGGTAATGGTATCCTTTTTGTTAGCAAAAATCGTAGACACTTGCATAAACGCTTTTATGATATCGCGCTTACTCATCTGGTGTGTCTTGGTATCAACTGCCGTTCCAATTAAAGCAACATTTGCCGGATTATGACCATTGATATCAATAAGGTGGTTTTGTTGAATTTTATTAATATTGACATTCATCCAGGAACGACTCTCCCAAGGATAAATCATTTCAATCAAGGAGAAAAATTCACCAACATGGGCGTTGTGGAAAAAGAAATCCCTTGGGCCCTTTTTTAGTCCTTTATTTTTTATGTCCACTTCTTTATTGCCACCTTCCCAGTAAAAGTCGTGGTTATTATTAATGACAGGAAGTCCCAAATATTCAGAAATCAAAACCGTAGCGAGGGCCAAAGAAACATTCCCCGGATTGGAGCAAACATTAATTAAATAAAGCAGTGAGATATCATTTTCCTCAATATAAGTACCCAACTTTTCGACCAGAACCAACACTTCCTTCCAAAACTTACCAATCAGCTCATTATACTCCTTACTCCCGCGCTCCATTCTAATCCTAAAAAAATCTTCATATAATGGCCAAGCATCAAATGCTTCCATTTCGGGTATCACTTTTTTAAAAGCATCTTTTGGGATTAATTCATCTGCTTCCTGTTTAATATCCCCTGCAATAAAATGAATAGGAATATTTGGGTATCGATTTTTAAAAGTCTTCGCATACTTTTCGGTTTCAACGGTAATTCCATCTATGGTAAAATAAAATGTAACAAATGCCACACCACCTTTTTCGAGATTAGAGTCAAATGAATCAATACTGCCATTAAAGGCCGTTTTCAATTTTTTCTCTTTAAATCTATCTATGAATAAACCCAGGTCAAACCATGTATTTATTTTCTCGTTGTTTAGTTCTTTTAATACTTCATTAACTTTCACACGCCTTTTATCCTTCATAGTTTAATTTCTTAAAATGTAAATAATGCATTCAATTTTTCCTCAAGTACGTCATACGAAAAATATTTTTTACCAAGCTTAAAATTAAATTCACCTATTTCTTTACATCGTATCGGGTCGTAGATGATGTCAGACATTTGTTGAATTTTTTCACTAGTCAGGTTACTGTCGTCTATCATTACGGTTTCAAACCCCTTATTGCCAATATCTTGCATATATACCGGCTTATAATTATTCACAAAAATTGGTTTTTTTGCGAGTACACCTTCCACAAAAGCATTTCCAAAACCTTCATAAGTACTAAAATAAGTACAGGCCCTGCCATGGGCATAAACATCGGATAAATCTTTATGATCCAATACTTTATGTGAGGCAAAAATGATTTGTCTGGATAGATTTAACTCATGGATTTGATCTATCAATTCATTATAATATTCTTTGTTTTCATCATCATGATTATTTCCTGTGATAACAAGTTTTAGTTTTTTGTCATGTAGTTGATCTATTAAGTCAATAGCCGTTTCAATTCCTTTACGCCGTACAATTCGTGTTACTTGCAACAAGGCAATTTCATCTGATTTCACACCGACATCTCTCAGAAACATCTCATTTTCAGGGGTTGGAACACCATAAACACGATTAAAATCCATCACATTAGGGACCAATGTAGCATCAATGTCAAACCGTTTTTTAAAGGTTTCAACTCCAAAAGTATTGATGACTGCGTGTCTTACATCGGGCAGTAGTAATGGAAAATTATCATCTACATATTGGTTAATTTCAGGATGAATCGAAATATAACGCTGACCTCGCTCCCAATGAAAATCATGGTCATGGGTCACTACTGGCAAACCTGTGCCTTTGATAAGCTTTTTAATAGCGATTCCCATCGATAATTGACAAGGAAGCGCCGATGCATTTTCTGAAAGAATCACATCAATTTTCTTGTTTTTAACCCATTTAAGTAATACACCTTCAATCATAGTTGACCATTTCTCGACATGCTCTAATAAGGGCTGTGGATCTTTATCCGGTTCAAAAAATGCTTTCCGTTGTTCCCATTCGGCTTCAGCCGAAAAAAATGACAAGGCAGGAAAAAGATAATCATGTTCATAATCCATAGTCCAGGACTCAAATTCTCCAGAAATGATAAACACCTCATTACCTAATTTTTTTAATATGTCAATCCACTTTTCCGTTTCAAGTGCCACACCATCAACACCTCCAATTCTACCAATAATAATACCTATTCGCATACTCAATAATTAAGGGTTCGTATCGGTTAAAGATACATTTTTAAGAAAAATATGATGTGATTTTCAACAAATGGCGCAATAAATTACCACTTTAAAAAATTTAGTAAGATTTAATTGTGGCTTCTTAAATCTACAGTAATTATTTTGCCAAATTGATAACTTAAAAATTCACATTTCGAATATAATGTGTGTTTTTTATGGTTTTAAATTACCATTATAAGGTGTAGTTGTGCAAAAAAGATCTACATATCAGATGGATATCAAATATGAATTGAATGTTTTGATCGAGTTTAGATGGGCATGGCGCACTAAGATTAGGGTATTATTTTCTAAATGAAAAGCTTTTTGGTTATCGGGGTATTTTTTTTAAACTCGTCAGTGGTATACCCCTACTTTTTGGAACCAATAAAATTAAAATAACTGATTTTTATAAGTTTTTTTCGAGCAAAAAACATGACAGGTACCAAAATAAAAGCTACGTCCCATAAAACAGGATCAATATGTGCCAGACCAGCTGCCAAAATTGCAATCAATGGTTCCGTCAATGCTTGTCTCTTCGCTTCGTTTGTCATTTGATCAGTTACACTCTCGTGCAGAAGGCGGTGCTTTGGATTTGCTGCATAATTTAGGCTTAAGAATGAGAAGCAACCCACTAACACCATATTTATGCTCAATAACACCCTAATTGCAATATTTTCAGGAAACTGTTCTATATAAGTGTTCCAAAAAGGAATAACCATTATACTGCATAAAAAAAGAAGTTGAAACCAAATAAAAGTTTGATTTACAATCCTGATTGCGCCAAAATGCTCTAAATGCTTCATCCAGTATACTGCAATAACGATAAAAGCAATAAAAAACACCCACATACTGTTTAATTGCTTTATTAAAAATACGGCCAGTTGCTTCGTGTCATTTATATGACCGAATTCGGGAATTTCAATATTCAAGATCATTATAGTCATGGCAGTGGCAAAAATGATATCTGCTAAAAACCTTAATCTCGTCCGCCATTCTTGAATTTCAAAATCATTTGATGAATTATTTCCCATAGTTTTGAGTTTTGAATTTTGTTTTATTCGATTTTATGCTCGTCATTTTTTATCTCATATATTTCAATACATAATCATCATCATTTACATGGATTTTGATACAGGTATGCAATTGCATATTGCTACTACATAATGATTTTCTATACCTTTTTAAGCATCCAGATATTACAACCCGTATGCCCTGATTCCCCCAAAGGATTGTCAAGTTTCATAAACCCTTGCTTTTCATAGATTCTTATGGCCTGAGAAAAATGTGGTAAACTTTCAATATAGAGTTCTGAATATCCCAACTTTTTTGCCGAATCAAGGCTTTTTTCCATTAATATTTTCCCAATACCTTTACCTCTTGCCTGTTTTGATATATAGAATTTAACCAGCTCAGCACAATACTCAGGAAGTCCCTTGGTAGGGTATATTCCACAACATCCTACAAGTGTTTTATTTTCTTCAGCAACCCATAAAATAGACTTGTCCATTTTAAACAATTCATATAAAGAATCCGTTGTTGGATCCGAATATACAGTTCCTTTTTTCGGAGCATCATATTCCTCAAAAACTTTTTTTATTATTTTTGATAAGAATCGATTGTCTGATTCCTTTACCTGTCTAATCTGCATTGGTTCTTATGATTATCATAATTTAAACTAAAGTCTAACTATGTCTTAAGTTTTAAAAAATATAGAATTACTAAAGGCATTTAAAACAAATACCTCTTTTTCAAAATAGTCACATCTTCATTCCCACTCTGGAAACTGAGTAACATTCAGATCAAGTTTGGCAATGGCTTTCATATCTGATTCGTTAAGCTCAAAGTCAAAAATATTTATATTTTCAATCATATGTGCCTTTTGTTTAGATCTTGGAATCGCGATAATCCCTCTCTGGTAGTTCCATCTTAAACTAACTTGAGCATTATTCTTACCATACTTTTTACCTATATCAGCCAGCGTTTTGTTGTTAAAAATATCATTACGACCAGCGGCAAAAGGAGACCAGGCTTCCATTTGTATGTCAGATTTCTTAAGGTATTTATAAGAATCACCTTGCTGAAAGAATACATGGGTCTCTATCTGATTGACCATAGGCTTGATTTTGGCATAGGTCATCAATTCATCAAGTTGTTTTGGATCAAAATTACTTACACCTATGGCTTTTATTTTACCTTCCTGATACAGCTCTTCCATGGCCTTCCATGTTCCTTTTACGTCTCCCCGTGGACGGTGAATTAGATACAGATCCAAATAATCCGTGCCCAATTTACTTATTGATGTTTCAAAAGCTTTCTTAGTACTTTCATAGCCCGAATCATCTACCCAAAGTTTTGATGTTACAAAGAGTTCTTTTCTGTTGATACCACTTTGCTTTATACCTTCTCCTACAGACTCTTCGTTTCCATAAATATGAGCTGTATCGATAAGGCGATAACCCACCAAAATTGCGTCAGCCACAGATTGCACCCCTATAGCCCCTCTTAGGGTATTGGTGCCAAAACCAAGCATTGGCATCTGTATACCGTTGTTGAGTGTAACATTCGGTATAGAACTTGTTTGAATAATTGCTGTGTTAAGGCTTAATAAATCAAGTCCATTGATTGGTAAAAACATTGCAGTTGCTGCAAAAACTGATGTTTTTTGTAAAAAATTTCGTCGCTTCATTCCATCAGGTTTGTTTTTTTTCTCCATGAGGTAATGTTTAGGTTAGATCTAATCAAATATAAGATATCTTTTAATGTTACTTTATATCAAATATGATTCGATAATATTTTTCTTTATGAGCCTTTTATGTTCTCAATCAATTTATTCGGGATAGATCCAAAAAAGCCTTTCGCTCATATAAAAAGCTATTCCGTTTCTTTATTTTCGATGCGCCAGGGTGGATTTAACCTGTTTTCTCCTCCATAAAATAAAATAAGTTGATTTCCGTCAACATCCTTCAATCGGGCCTCTCTCCACAGCCATCCTTGATCTGTTGGCAAAAGGTCAAAATGAATTCCTTTAGTTTTGAGCTCATCAACATGCTGATCAAGCTCTTCACATTCAAAATAAACATGAATTCCATCTCCCTTTGGCAAATTGTCTGTTTGATGTATGGAAAAAGTTGCGTTACCATCCGGACATTCAAACCTCGCATAATGAGGTAAAGCCTTGACAATCAATTTTAAACCCAATTTTTCGTAAAAAGGAATTGATTCTGTCAAATCTAATGAAGGAACCGTTATTTGATTTAAGTTCATATTCTAATTTAAATTATTTTCATTGTACAACAAACTATGCGATAAACTTATATTACCAGGGAAGCTTTAATTTTTTCACTTCAAGCTGATAAAATTCTTCTAATTTTCTCAGCAGCTCTTTTGAAATGGGCTTTGAAGTACTTTCTAAATTACTGTTTAACTGAGCAATTGTGGCATTGCCAGGGATCACGGTGGCCACCGCATCATAGGCCAGGCAAAATGCAATAGCTGTTTGCGACAATTTATTCTGTGTTTTTATAAGACTCTTGACTCCCTTTATCAATTCAGCCCTGGTTTTAATATCATCTCTTGACCAACGTTTTCTGATATCATTAAATGTACTATCAGCATCATATTTTCCAGAAAGCCAACCAGAATCCAGAGGGATTTTTACGATCATACCGACATTTCTTTTTGACGCCAAATCAAATGCTCTTGCCGCATCCTGATGCAGGATATTGAAGAAAGCTTCAACAACCTCTCCCTGGGTCGTTTCCATAAATAACTTTATCTCTCTATAGGTATCCAAAGATGCTCCATAAGCCTTTATTTTCCCTTCATCCTTCAGTTTTTCCAATATGTCATAGTGGTCATTTTTATGACCATCAAGATATTTAAATGGAGGGTTGTGAAAAATTAGTGAATCAACATAATCTAGTTGTAACCTTTTTAAGCTACCCTCTAAAGATTTGCGAATGTAGTCCGAATTATAGTTTGTCCCACCTGAATCGGTATGTCCGAATTTTGTGTTTACTACAATTTTGCTTCGGTCAAATCCCTTCAGGCCTTTCCCCAGCCTTAACTCACTGGTACCATTTCCATAATTTGGGGCCGTATCAAAAAAATTGACCCCTGATTCTAAAGCTTTTTGAACCATTTGAACAGCAACTTTTTCCTCCATTGGTTTCCAGCCTGAGTTTACTCCTATCTGCCATGTACCCAAACCAATCTCAGAAACTAAAGGGGCTTGCTTTGTGTATTTATTATATTTCATAGAGATCCCTCAAAACCAAGTCGTTTATAATGTATTGCGAGATGTTTTATACCAGCCATCTAGCTTCCGCTAAACGGCGTGCCGAAAACACCTACAGCAAGTTCCGCCCAAATAAGAAAAAGACCTAACAGAAGAATGATCAGGATAGCGATTCGGTACTTGATATTCTTTACTTTTCTTATGACAAGGTCAAAAATTAGGCCTGTGGCCAGTAACAGAACCCCTGCGAAAGCAAAATCTAAGGGTGTCCAATTTACTTCATCTGTAAACTGCATCGCTATCAAAGGTATCAACAATAAAGATATTACGATGAGTAGAATAAATTTAAGTCTTTTGTTCTTCATGATTATAAACTTTTAAATAAGTCTAGCATGCTGATATAAGAATAAATATACAAAGTTTTAGGAAATCACTGACCCTAGCCATGAATTATAAAACGTTTCTTTCACTCTTGGCTTTGGCATCCATAGATTGACCGATAATTAAGCCGATAAGCATTCCGCCAATCAGACCTATACTTATGCCCAGAGATCGCTCCCAACTCGACAAAAACACAACTCCAAATAGCAAACCGAATGACAATCCTAAACCGCTATATAAATTGGTGTAATAACCCTTGGAAGTTAAGGAAAACGTATTCTTTAAAAAAATTTCAAATTTAGTTAATGCTTTTTTAAAGTGTTTTTTTCTGTTTTCGGGATTTGATTTTAAATGTAAACGATCAAGTTCCGATTCGATGGATTGAATTTCATCTTTTGAGAACTCTCTAATTTTCAATTGAGATAGTATATGAAGAAATTTTTCATATATCTTTATTTCATGCTTTTTAGTTGTTTCGGTTTTTAAACTTTCAAAAATATTATACGCTTCTTGTAATGTCATAATAGTTACTGTTTTCTTGATTAGTGGCTGAAATCATTATTTATTACAGGCACAACTTTTATTTTTTATAAAAAATTCAAAAGTTTTTAAATAGGTACTTTCAGTAAGGGTTTAACTTCTTAATTCTTCAAGATCCGTTATCAATTCTTTAATTTTTTTAAACATACGTCCATAAACTATTTTGACATCCAAATTGTAAATTCTTCCTCCAAATAACATCAAAAGACCTGCTATAATAACGACTAAGACAATCCCTAGTAAAGGAATTCCATTTACCAGATATATATCAGGAAAACCATAAAGAACTTCACCAACTAGTCTTTGTCCTAAAGGCACTCCTTCAGCATCTACAAACCAAAAACCGACAACAACACTTATAAAAAACAGCGGATAATATAAACGTGCCATTTTTCTGTTTATAGCCAATTGTTCTTGCAACCATTTATTAAAAGACATCAGGTACTCATAACTGTTTTTGTGATAGTCTATTTTCTCCAAACTACTCGTTAGTTTTTTATTTACAACAACCAACCCTATTAAAATTAAAAACCATGATATGCCAATAATGGGGAGTCCATTAAAAGTAGTTGCTGCTAATATTATAAAAGCAAATACTACTATAGCAATCAGATTTATCTTAAACATTCGCTTAAACTTGTCTATAACATGTTTAGATTTTTGATTGTATAAATCATTTAATTTCGGGGCTACAAGTGCATCACTTTTTAGAAAACCCTCTTTCCATATATTTTCAATTGATTTTTCCATCTAATATTTTTTTTAATCTTGTTTTAATTCTTTTAACGCGTACCCCAATATTATTTGGGTTTGTTCCTATAATTTCAGCGATTTCCTTATAAGGTTTTTCTTCTAAATAAAGCATAATAATGGCCCTGTCTATTTCTGATAGCTGTCTAATTGCAGCATATAATAAATTTAGAGATTCATCTGAAAATGCATAATTGTCTTCAGTTTCTTCAGCTGCTACAGAATCAGATACAAAATGATGACCCTTATTCTTATTTTTCTTAAGCAAGGTCAAACAAACGTTTAATGAAATTCGATAAACCCAGGTGCTCCATTGTGATTCGCCGCGGAAGTTTTCTTTACTCCTCCATATCTGCAAACAGACCTCTTGGTAATAATCTTCAAAATCCTCTTGTGAATTGGTATATGCCCGGCACAACTTGATAATTATTCCCGAAAAAGGTATAATGGATACTTTATAAAAATCGCTGCTCAATATTTCTTTTTTTTAGTTAGTGGCTTAATCCTTGAATTATTACACCTACATGAAATATTTCTGAAAAAGAATTTGCTATAAAGGGATCACCTAAGCACAACCTGCTGTTTATCGGTGTGTTGCAACAAAAATTCGATTAGAATTTCAGGGGGGAAATCGACACGAGAATAAATATACAAAGTTTTAGCAAAGCACTGACCTTAGCAATAGCTTATAATAGTTGTTGTTGGTTTGTTTTAATTTACTGCTTCTCAAGTTCTTTATGAGCCACATGCATGTTGGGCATTCTGATATTATCCAACATTCACATTAAACATATAGCCAACTAAAGCCGTTAATCCCATAGCAACTGTTCCCCAAAAAGTAATTCTTAAAACCGCTTTCCCAATACTTGATCCGCCAGCTTTAGCTGCTAATGCACCTAAAAGAATCAGAAACAATAGAGCAAAGCCATAAAGCGAATATACCATACTGTTTAAAGGGAGAAAAAGGGTCACTAAAAAAGGAAGTAATCCGCCGATAGTAAAGGCTGCTCCTGACGCAATTGCTGCCTGAATAGGTTTAGCCTGGCTAATTTCATTAATTCCTAATTCGTCTCTAATATGCGCTCCCAAAGCATCTTTTTCTGTCAGTTCTTGCGCAACGGTAAAAGCAGTTTCTTTTTTAAGACCTCTTTTTTCGTAAATCTCTGCCAATCGTTGTAATTCAAGCGCCGGCGTTTCCTTTAGTTCTATCTTCTCTCTTTGAATATCTGCCTTCTCCACATCAGTCTGAGAACTTACCGAAACGTATTCTCCGGCTGCCATTGATAAGGCACCAGCTACTAATCCAGCCAATGTAGCTAAAACAATCGGCTCTCTTAACTCGGTTGCAGCGGCAACGCCTATTGCGAGACTTGCAGTTGATAAAATTCCATCATTAGCTCCAAGAACTGCCGCTCTTAACCAATTACTGCGATGTATGTAGTGATTGTCTAAATAATCATCTAATTCTGGTGAATTTTCATTCATTATTTCCAGTTTATTTTAATTACACCTTAGGATTTTAACTATAGTTTGAGCATCTAATTTAGTGAATTCAATCCAAACTTTCCTGCCATAGGCAACCAGAAAACTCACAAAACATGAGCGATGACAATTAGCCTTAGCAATTTCTGCAAGTATTATTTAGATTGAGCATTCATGAATGAAGCAAAAAGGGTTCCATTAGAATTTTTCCAAATGCGATACAATTTCTTCTTGAACTTTTTCATAAGATTCTTGAACTAACCAGTGACCTGCATTTAATTCTACAAATCGATAATATCCTGTGACGTAATCTTCCGTCCATTCAACACCTGATCGCTTTAAAGCATTATCCTTATTTCCCCAAACAAAAAGTACAGGGACCTCAATCATTCCAAGATCAAATCCTTGATTAAACAATTCAAAATTTGCCCTGTACCAGTTTATTGAAGAGGTCAACGCATTTTGTTGACTTAACAAATCAACATAGGAAGCAATTTCATCATCTTGATGCTTATCCCAAATAGACTTTAGCACTTCATAGTTGTCTTTGGCAAGCATATATTCCGGAATTTTCTTTGTTTGAAAATTCCTCATATAATCACTAGCATCATATTGCAGGCTATCTTCCCGATAGGCCCGCGAAAAGGCTTCTAAATGAGGAACTGATAGCGAAGTGAAACTGAGCAATCTCTCAGGGTAATCTGACGCTATTTGCCAACCAATTCCGCTTCCCCAATCATGACCAATTAGATGAAATTTCTTCATCCCAAGAGAGTCAGCTATGGCGATTACATCACTGGCTAAATGTGAAATTTGATATTGGGCAATTTCTTTGGGTCTTGCTCTAAAACTATACCCTCTTTGATCAGGAGCAACCGTATAATAGCCTATCTTATTCAAATCAGACATTAATCTGTTCCACATCACGGATGATTCGGGGAATCCATGAAGCAAGATTACTGGGACATCTTGATCGTCCCCACTTATTTTTGTTGAAAATGCATGTCCATTTGCCTCAACAAGTGTATATCCATCAGGTAACGATCCAGTATTTGAGCCTACTATAATTTTATTGATATACATATAAACAATTATTAGTAAGAATAATACCAACAAAGTGGCACCTGCTGCATATTTTAGAATCATGCTTCTTTTTAAAATTTGATTTTTATTTTTTCAGTTATCGATTTGTAAAAATAAGGCTTTTAATTGTTCTAGATTAATTTGACTTTTGATTGATCTAACCACTCATACTCCAAATTTGCTCGCAGTTGGTTAGAAAAAGATGGCCAACGATGAAGTTTTAATCAGCAGTATCCTTAGGGTGTTTTGCTTAATGGGTAAAGTGGTGTCGCTTTTTATGACTCGTAAATGTCAAATTCAGCTGAAATTGATTTCATTAAATCTTTATCTGCAAATTCGCTGTCAGACATTTTAGACAACCTGTTTAGGTATAGATCAAACTGTCCGTTTTTGAAAATGCTTAACATCTTACCTCCTTTTTCACATCTTGCTGCATGCCATACATTAGGAGGGACTGTAATCGTGTCTCCGGGCCGGCAGATCACACTTTCATTATCAAAGATAAGCTCCACTTCACCTTCTAGAATATAAAATACCTCGGTCATGATTTTATGGTGATGTCGAGCTAAGAAAAAACCAGGTTTTATTTTGTCCTCGACAAAGCATAATTCACCTTTGGTGTCTTTTGAAGAAAGTTTGATAAAACAATGATCTTGGGAGTAGTTATAGTTTTCACCCTCTCCGTTGCGAATAACTTCTTTTTTTTTCATTTCAGTTTAATTTTTAATGAGCCTTGTTAAAACAAACAAGGACAGGTTTTAAAGTGCATCATTTCTCATTAGATGCTGCATCAATTTCTTCAATCATTTTTACGGCTTCAGCTCTTGGAGGGTATTTTTTAGATACTATTAGACCAACAAGCATGGCAACAGCAAAAGAAGGAAAAAGAACATCAAGTGCAACGAAATATTCACCAACACTGTCCATTTCCTTAAAAACAAAATTAAATAGTATCACAGCTACAAATCCTGAAATCATTGAGGCTATTGCTCCTTTCTCCGAATAACCTTTCCAAAAAAGTGTGAGAATAATTACAGGACAAAAGGTAGCAGCAATTCCGGACCAACCAAAAATAATCACCCAAAACACTTGTCTGTCTGGTGATACATAATTCATAATAATCGCAATAATTAATGCCATAGAGGCCATTATAATTGTTGAAATCCTTGAGATTTTTGTTAGGTTTTCATCTTTTAAATCAGGTCGAAATATTTTCTGATAAAAGTCACGTGTTATAGCGCTTGAGGCTAATATTAGAAGAGAATCTATAGTAGACATTATAGCAGATAAAACTATGGCAATAAATAATGCAACCAATAATGTAGGCAAGAAACTTTCCGTAATCATACTCAATACATCTTCTCCATTATTTCCTAAAATTGTTTCAGGATCTTGTCCTTCTTTTGTAAAATAGATACGCGCAAGAATCCCAATGGTTACAGCAGCCGCATCAGTTAGTAATGTAAAGGTAGTAGCAACCCATTTTCCTTTGTCTATTTCATTTTCACTCTTAATAGACATAAATCGAACATAAACCTGTGGAGATCCAAGGAATCCAAGTCCAATCATTGAGAATCCTAAAATTGTAAAAAGGTTCATCCAGCCATCGCTGCTTCTACCCATTACTTGCGTTAGGGTTGGATCTATGGCATTCAATCCTTCCGTAATTCCTGCACCGTGATCCATAGAAAACCATACAACTATTGGTAACAGGACCAGACCGAAAAACATGAGTAATCCTTGAAATAAATCAGACCAAACTGCTGCTACAAAACCACCAAAAAAAATATAGGCAAGAACAATTAGAAATCCAATTAATGCCCCTAATTTATAGTCAATCCCAAGCATAGATCTAAAAGCAACACCGGTAACATCTATTTGAGAAGCTACGTAAATTACAATGAATATGACAAGTACAGATGCTGCTATAATTCGAAGCGTATGTGTTTTAGATTTAAAATGGCTCTGTAGATAATCTGGAATTGTTATAGCGCCGAATTTATCAGATCTCCTTTTAAAGCGTTTAGCCATAAATTGCCAGGAAACAAAGACACCAAGTAACTCTCCAACAACAACCCAATAACCTGAATATCCTGCTATTGCTCCCATCCCGGTGAGCCCGATCAGTAGCCAGCCGGATTCACCAGTTGCTCTAGCCGAAAAAGCGACGGCCCAAAAGCCCATTGTTTTTCCTCCAACATAATAATCACTCATACTTTTGATGCGTCGAGATGCAAAAATTCCAATTAGAAATAAAATTCCTACATAAACAGCAAGAACAGCTACTTTAATGATTAAATCTGGGTCTTGCATAATGATTAAAACTTGTGATTCGCTTTCAAGCGATTTATGAATAGAGACACTTAAAAAAACCAAAGAAATATGGGTTTTCAAGATTCTGAAAAGTACTCAAAAAATGTCATAATGTGTGTTTTTTTTAATATAACAGCTAAAAAAACACTTAAAAAAGTATAAAATAGGCTATATTCGCAAAAATTGGAATGGTTAAAAAATCATGTCAAGTTATTTAGTTGAATTTGGAGAATAACTTTGGATTTGTACATTAAATGAGCAAAAAAAAGAACAAATTATTTGAATTCTAACAAAAACATTTCCGCAACACTTCAATCACTAGACGAATTAATTACTGCCCTTTCTGAAGAGGAGCGGTCGAAGTACAATCAAAGAATACATTCAATAAAACTTTCAGCGGGCGATTTTGAAAACTATTGCTCATGGTCCGATGATTGTTACACCAGAAATTGTATTGTTGATACCGAGAAATTTGAATTGATTTTAATCTGTTGGTGTGAAGGACATCGGACGCAAATTCACGATCACGGTGGAGAAGAATGTTGGGTAAAAGTGATAGAAGGCGAACTCAAAGAAACAATTTATAAAAAAAATAAAGAAGGTGAACTAAACATTGTGAAATCTTCAATTTCAAAAGCAAATGAGGTGACCTATATGAAAGATTTTATGGGATTTCATCGATTAGAAAACCTATCTAAAAAAAGAAGCATGTCGCTTCATTTGTATGCAAAACCAATTCGAAAATGTACTATTTTTGATGAAAATTCAAAAACTTTTGAAAATAAGGATTTGAGTTATGATACTACTGCATAATGAGCACTAAACTTAAAAGAGTAATACAGGATGTCTGATATAAGTAAAGATTTAGCTTTATTCAATGAACTAGTTGAGGCTTTAATTAATGAAGAGGAGGAGAACCCTGTGGCAGAAAGAATAGATTCGGATAAATTATATGATTCTATTGATCTGTCGTTGAATGAATCTGCAATGATTGATGATGCGTTTAAGACCGTTCTTCGTAATGTTCTTATTTCTACCCCAAAAACTGCCACGAATTTATTTTTTAATCAACTTTTTGGGGGAAGACAAAGCAAAGCAGTTTTAGGAGATTTACTTGCTGTAATGCTTAATAACAGTATGTATACTTACAAAGTTGCAGGACCACAAGTTGGGATTGAACAAGAAATAATCAGACAATCTTGCGACTTAGTCGGTTATGGTTCTCAAAGTAATGGTACATTTCCAACTGGAGGCTCAATGAGTAATTATATGGGGTTGGTTATGGCTCGCGACGCCAAAGACCCTAATTGCAGATTAGATGGGATGTCGAAGGCGATGGTCATTTACACTTCCAAAGAATCGCATTATTCGAATGCGAAGAATGCTAGTTTTGCTGGAATTGGAAGAAATAATATCCGTTACATTCAAGCCGATTCTAAAGGCAAAATGATCACAGAGAAATTGGAGGAGCAAATAATTGATGATATCAATAAAGGGTTTATTCCAACCTATGTCAATGCAACTGCCGGAACTACAGTTTTAGGCGTTTTTGATCCAATTGATGAAATTGCTGATATTACTGAAAAATATAAAATATGGCTTCATGTTGACGGAGCATATTGTGGAAGTGTAATTTTTAGTGAGAAATATAAACATCTTATAAAGGGAGTTGAAAGATCAAATTCATTTAGTTATAATGCACATAAAATGCTTGGAACACCATTAACTTGTTCAATCATTTTAGTGAATGATAAAAAGCAGTTGCACGATTCGTTTAGTAATGAAGCGGATTATTTATACCAAACAGATGGTGATGATTTTAACTTGGGCAAAACTTCTTTTCAATGTGGAAGAAGAAATGATGCCTTAAAGTTTTGGACACTTTGGAAATCTGTTGGAACAAGAGGTTTAGAGAAGATTGTAGATCAGCAATTTGAATTGGCAAATGTTGCCCTTGAATACATAAGAAGCAATCCAAATTACACATTATACAGTTTCGATGATTCAATTTCTATTTGTTTTAATTATAAGAATATTGATCCAACTACCCTTTGTACTGCACTCTATGAACACCAAATTACTGTTGTAGGATTTGGATCTTTCAATGACGATACATTTATTAGATTGGTAACAATTAATGCGAATAATAAAAAGCAAGACATCTTGAATTTCTTTAAAGTTCTGGAAGAATTCGTTGAGAAAACACCTAACCTCACAAAAATAAAGGAAATGAGTATTTAGCAGATACATGCGCAACGTGCAGGCAGGTTAACACAGTATCAAATATTTTCAACAAATTTTAAAAAGACTCTTTTATGAAGTTCAATATTCATATTGGGAGAAAGCGCTACACGGGCAATATAATCTTTGTCACCTTCTTTAGTTGTCCCCTGCGTGGATGTGGCAGGTATTGTCCAGTAACATCCCTTTAACTGCCCGTAACTCACACAATACTTGCTTTCATCGGGGATCTCAGTGATCATTAAATTGATTAATTTATGATTTAAGGCTCTTTTATAAGATTCTTTTTCTTGATCAGTATGCCCTTTAGTGGGAAGATCTAATGAAAATACGGATGGGGTAAATCCTTGTTTTGCCAATTCGTCTGAAACAAAATTGATTTTTGCTGCAGGTAAAGTCTCGTGGATAAAGTTTACAAATTCACGCGTATTTTGATAGGCATCATGTATTCTTTGATTCATTGAAGGCAATTGTTTGGCTAATATTGTTATTTGAAGATCTGTAGCCTCATTATCACAAAGCCTTAGATGCATTTCTATCTTGTCCATCAAAGCATCGGTTTTTTTATTTCCCACACAGTATCCTGCAGTACATAGCCCGCCACTTGGAAATTTTGATCCACTGGCATATGAAATGGTCCTGACTGTTGAGAGTATTTCACCTTCTCCTAAAAAGTGAACATTAGGGCAAAATGTTTGATCCAAAATAAAAACAGGATCGATTGCAATTTCACCAGAAGCAGTTGTACGGATTGTACTTAAAGCCTCCTTTAATTTTATAAGATCCGGAACTTCAACTCTGGGGTTAGTTGGAATTTCAGCGATGATGTATGGTATAGCATCTTGATGAGCTATCTTATCTAAAACCATCTTAATGCTTTGAACCATATCGTTGTTCCCATCCACTGGTAAATCAACCACCTCAACAAACTCAATGCAGGCGGCAACGCGTCTTGCCTGATCATTTGTGCCTCCATAACAATTTGGCGGAACTATAAATTTGATCGCCTTTCCTTTATGATTTTCTATCGCATCGTGAATGAGCCCCATCATAATTGCATATTGGATAGATAACCCACTAGATCCAACAAGTACTTTTGTATATGAACCTGTAATGGTTCTAATTGAATCTAAGACAATTCCTTTGTTGGCTTGTACACTACTTTTTTGACGGTCAAGAGAAGATTGCTTCGTTATTAATTGTAAGGCAGCAAGACAATTGGCTGGCGTCATTGCAATGGTCTCTCTTCTTCTGACATGCTGAATATCTGAGATATAACTTTCATTTTGCCTGCCATTTACCAATAAGACACTCCCAAGATCAGCATAAAGATTGATAAAAAAATCAATGTTTTCGATGAGATCTACATGACCAATTTCTTCATGTTGTGAAATAAAAACGGTACTACCATCAAAGGCAGAAATATCTGCTGCTTTTTCAACTTGTTTTAGCTCAAATTTATATCCATACACATGCCTGATTACTTCAGCATCGAAAAATTGTGGTAGCTCGCCTGTATATATGATTTGGGTCCTTACATCCGCTAATAAATTTTTTCTTAGAATTGCTAAAACAGGAGTCGTCTTTGATGAAAAACTGATTACATTTTCAGGTTTAAGCTGATGCAAATTCGCAACTGCCCATTCCAGTATACAAGACAACGGATGACCTAATCGAATATAGTCATAAGCAGTAGGTAATTCACGGAGCCTTGATGCTTCAGAATTATTGGCATTAAATAAAGTTTCAAACTGTTCTAAAAATTGAGATTTGGCCAATTTTTCATCATAAATATCTAGTCGATGCGTGGTTAGACTCAACCAGCCAGCAGGCATATTTTCTAATACATTCTTAATATAATCCAGCATTTTATTGTCTTCCATAAGTTCCACTCTCAATAGCCCAAATTTACATTAATTAGATCTGTTTAAAAAGTGTTAAAAGGCGTTTTGTTGCAAAGTGTTTATAGGCCGCAGGAGTAATAGCTCTCCCCTACTGGTGATTTTATTTTAATATATCAAGCGCCTCACTTTCTAACTCGACAATAATCTCATTTTTACGATTAAAAACCTCATAAGGAGCATTATATCCTAAAAAGTAAAATCGGTTTGTATAAGTTATTCCTTCGGCATCAAGAGCCAATATTAATCGCTGTTTATACTTTTCTATTTTTTCATCATTAGCCCATCCGCCAAAGCTGATCGCAGCAGCAGTTTTGGCTGGTTCTTCCCGAAATTCAATCTGTGATTGGTTGGGTTGGGGAAGTGTTTCCTTATTAAATTTCTTTGGAACCATAAACATCATAGTCATGGAGTCTTGCAAAGACATAGCTACTGGCGAAGTCATCGCTATTTTTTCATTCTTTTCATTTCCACCAAAAATATATCCTGCTAAAATAGAGAACCCTTTACTCGAAACATCTTTATATTCATTACCTGAGAGTTGAACAGAAGTAAATAAACTTGCTTCATAGTCACGTATTTCAAACGCATTGTATTTTTTATTGACCTCATAAGGATAGGTTTCAATATTTCTTTGTCCACTCATAGCAAAAAGCTGAATAATAATAAAGGCTAAAAGGATTACTCCGATTATGATGTATAGTGTTTTCATTGCTAAATTTTAAGTATCACGTTATTTTCGTTTTTTAATTGAATGTCAATTTAATTCCCTCTGTCACCATTCCCGTTCCAATAATTGCAAGAATTAACCCCATTAATTTCCCTATTATAGCTATTAAATTCTCTCCTACTTTTTTAACTATTAAGTCACTTAAAGAAAAAGCCAAATAAGTTAGAAGGATCATTAGGGCAAAAATAGAAACTACAATCGCAATATGTATATAAGTCGCGTCTGTAACAAAGTTCATTGCGGTTACTATAGTACCAGGGCCTGCAAGAATAGGGATAGCCAGAGGAGAAATTGCGAGATTACTTTTATCCTCTTGGTTGTCATTGCTATGTACTTTTGACTTCTGAGACATGAGCATTTCAAATCCGACATAAAATATCAGGATTCCTCCTGCTATCTTAAAGGCGGGAATTGTAAGTCCAAATAATTCGAAGATATATTTCCCGGCAAAAATAAACGCAACAACTATGATGAAGGCTGTAATTGAAGCTGTTTTAGCAATCTTCTTTTTGCTTTCTTTATCCTCACCTTCAACAAGGCCTAAGAAAATAGGTGTATTAGCTATTGGATTCATAATAGCAAAAAAGCCCATAAATACTGTTAAGCCGTAGGTAATTAAGTCTTCCATATTTTATGATCTGTCGTTAGTCTATTTATTGCTAAAATTACTTCAAAATATTGTCTTACAGAGAACAAAACAAAGTTGTTTACTACTTTTTATAGGCTCATTTCCATTTCATATTGGTTAACCGTATTTAAAAAACCAATCGAATTGATATATGCTATTTTTTTATTTAATCTATGATCTACATTTATGATTTTTACTGAATTTGAAACGTCTCTTATGCCACTAAATAATCTATTCCAGCATCCTTGGCTTTCTATCAAAACCTCAAATTGAGCTAAATATCCATTTTTAGGATTAATTACAAAGTAAGATTCTACAAGATTTTCTTTATAAATTTGATAATACCTATAGTCACCATTTTTAATCACCCTTGAATGAAAGTCCCAAGAGTATAGATCTTGATTAGGCAAATCATTCCAGTCAAATTCGTTATAGCTTACGCTACGTATCGCAACCTTTTCATTACGATTTGGTTTGATAATACCACTAAAACAATTGAATGTTTTGCATATGCCAAACCCAATACTTTTATAAATCTTTACGGCCTTGGTATTCTCAATAATCACTTCTAATGAACATTTTAAAACTCCATTTTTTTTCAAATCTGGTATGGCATAATCATATATTGACTTTACAATTCTTTTCCCCCTATATTCAGGTAATACACCTGTTCCTGTGTTATAGGCTATTTTAATACCTTCCCGTTCATCGATTGCGTTTATTATAAATCCTACTAATTCTTCCCCATCAAACATTCCATAAGATAAACCATAGTTCACTTTTGCCATTTTCCATCTTTCTTTATAGTAATTTTTGTCTGTTGGAATGTCAACGAAATAATTGGCGAAAGACTTTAAAAAGCAATCAATTATTATATCAAATTCAATATTTTCTAATTTTCTTACCAGCAATTCCTTTTTTTTAGTTGTTGGCATTAGTTTTCTATTTGCATGATCATTTCTTTTGCAACTATTGCGGAAGAAGGCAGAAACATGGTCGACACGATTCTTTTGTCAATTACTACATCGTTTTTATCATTCAAATCACTTTTAGATTGAAATATCCCGCCATTTGCTCTCAATTGATTTTCCAGCATTACAGGTAATAAAGTTCCATTTTTAGCCCAGTCTTTAGTAATCTCAGTAGAATTTGGAAAACCAGACTTTCTTCCCCTTAACCATGAACTGACCATTATCAAGTTTGACATTTGCAAAACTACCGGGTCCGTGTCCACAACCTCCAACTATTCCTCCATTTTGATAAATACCGGCTATAATGGATAATAAACTTTTGTTATTAGCCACATCAAATAATGGTCCATATCCTCCACCAATAAAAACAGCTTTATAGTTTTTATAATTTACCAGGTCAGGCGTAAGTGAATTTTCAACATTATCATTAAATTTCTCATACTTTATAGTATAACTGCTAATTCCAAGGGGATCCATTGAGAAAGGGACTTCTCCACCAGTTGGAGAAACAAAATCAACTTTATATCCGTGAGAAACAAAAATATGATATGGCGGTGCCACTTCCCAAAGGTTATTTCCCGCAAAGTGTTTTTCTGGATCGCCCATGTCTTCTGTGTTTGATACGATAATCAATATTCTTCCCTTGTCAGTTATCTCATTTTTACAGGAAATAAAAATTAGCAATACCAGCACTACTAAAAGTGTTTTTTTCATTTTTTTGATTGATCTAGTTTTATATAAGATAATAAATAAAGAAGAATGTTACAATCTTTCAATTAATGCCGTCGTCTCGGCTACGCATAATTGCGCGGTCTAGCACTCAACCTGCTTGATGGCAGGCAAGCATTACCAATCATAGGTAATTTCGAATTGATTGATACCTGGGAGCATAATCCCTCTTTTAGTATTGTTAAATCACTATTTTATTTGCTGTCGCTCTTTTTCGAATTCTTCTGTCCTTTTTATTTGTTCTTCTAGATTCCATTCAAAGTCGAATCGATTTTTTAAGAACTCTGCGATTCCCTCAAGTCCTATTTCTGCCCTTCTTTTATCTATATTAACAGGATCATAAACGGGCCATACATTGAAGGTTTTTGTTTCGGGATAGAATTTCATCTGTCCTCCATAAATCTGTAAATCACCACTATCAGTTGCAATTCTATCTTCTGCTCGTACTAAAAATCGTGGTTCCAACTTTTTTTCTTTTACAGCTTGTCTCATCATTGGAAGATACTTTAATCGAATTTCGATATCCGAATGTTGTAAGACATTACTAATAGTCCAATTGCCTTGTTCTCCTATCATTTCTTTTGTTGGCCATCCATTTTCATCGAGAATATCTAAGACTATTTTTTCATTGATGACGTGATTCTTCTCATAGATTTCCTGTTGCTCCTTGTATTGCTTTGATGTATCTCCATAGATTCTCATTAATGAATCTCTCAATCTTATTGGGGTTTGTTCTGTTTGCCAAATCGTATCTAAAACTGCAATAAAATTTTTATTGACTTCAACAGGTGTTGGCGATTCTTTCAGTTTGTTTCTGTTTGAACATGCCATCGTTAGAAACAAAGTAAATACTAATATAATTCTCATCCTTAATGTTTGATAATTTAATACAGGTTTAAAATGAAAGCAAACGTGTAAAGCAGGAAACGTAACGTTTTATAGTAAATACATTTTCATTCTGGCATAACCTTCAATGCGATACTTTGTTCTTAATGGGTTGTAATTCATCTACAGCTTCCATTTTAAGAATTCGTTGGTCAACTATAAATGTAGCAAAGGGAAGCAAAGATGCAGCCAGGCAAATAAGGGTTTTCATGAGACTCCACTTCTTTTTTATGGCATAATAGACCACCCAAACGCAATATAAGATAAACAATAGACCGTGAATGCTTCCTACGATCATATTTGGTAGCCCTATCTCAAACCCATACTTAAGCACCATGGTTGGGATCAATAAGAGGTAAGAAATTCCTTCTAGAATAGCCAGGAGGCGCAACTGACCAAGAGCAGTGATTAAATTCATACTATTTAGGTTTTTGGATTGACTCGTTTATACTGTCATTTTTAATTCAAAATTATAGACCGGGCAAAGATTAAACAATTCTTAGCCAATTTCAAATGCAACTAAGGCAAACTTATTCAAAAAATAAACTCACCAAAACAATTTGGCTATGAATTATAAGTGAAAGAGCTATTTTCTTTCTACCACTGTTGTCCTTATGACTTATTTTACAATCAATTACCTCAGATCAAAAGGTCTTTTCTGTGAAGCCTTTTCTAACAAATAATATTTTAACTAGTTTGACGCTTCTCCTCCAATTTCGGCATGATGAAGCAAACTTAACCCATGTGTCCTTTTTTCAATTAGGTAGTTTGCAACTTCTTTATTTCCTTTTTGGGTAGCGCCTTCAAAAGCTTTTTCAAAGGAATGATTAATCCTTATTACTCCAATTTGTGGCTTCTAATATCTTATGAAAAATTTCAGTATTTTCATAAATACCAGAAAATGCTTCAGACCCTGGCCCATAAGCAAACACAGGAATTAATGTTGCCGAATGCCCATTGGTAGAAAATGTTCCGGTAATTTCACTGTAATCACTGTAAGATTTGCCTTCTTCTGAAGTCTTCTGAGTTGCTGATAAGGTAAATCCACCAGTTTCATGATCAGCGGTTACAATGACTAAGGTATTACCATCTTTCTCTGCAAAATCCAGTGCCTTGCCAATAGCATCATCAAAATCAATTAGCTCTGATATCAAATAGTCAGCATCATTGGCATGACCTCCCCAATCTATTTGAGAACCTTCTATCATGACCAAAAAATTAGAATGATCCACATCCTTAGACAAAAACGCTATACTTAATTCTGTGGCTTTAGATAAAAAATTACCCCGCCCTTTAGCCGCAGGTTCCATATGGTTTTCAGCCAATAAATATCCCATTTTGGAATACTGTTTAATTCCTTCAAAGTCACCCAAGGCGGAAGTGTCTATTCCAAAACCTTTTGTTTTTAAATCGTCTAATAAATTTTTCCCATCTTCTCTTTTATTAAAATACTTTATCCCTCCTCCTGCAAAAAAATCAATATCTGAAGTGACCATATCAGCAGAAATATCTTCATATAATCCTCTATTTAAAACATGAGCATAAAAACTTGCTGGCGTAGCATGTTGTATAGATGAGGTAGAGATTACGCCAGTTTTTATATGCTGCTTTGAAGCAATTTCGACCAAAGTTTTTACTTCAGTAGAATCATCTGCAACACCAATAGCACCATTATACGTCTTTACTCCTGATGCAAAAGCCGTCGCACCTGCAGCAGAATCTGTAATATCTTCTCTTGACGAAGCTGTATTGATAAGCCCTATGGATTTAAAACGTGCATAATTCGGGCTGGTTTCTTTAAAAAAAAATGCAGATGATATTTGTGATAAACCTGTACCATCTCCAATTAATAGAATTACATTTTGAGCCTTTGGAGGCGATTCTTCCCGAACTGTTTGCGATGTACAGAAAAACGAAGTTAAAAATAAAACTAGAAAAACTATATTTTTATATGTCATGGGATTGTGTTTTAATTATTATCTAAGAATTGACTTGTTGATACTGTCATTATTTTATTTTGATTTCCTTCACTAACGATGTAATTGGTATTGCATAAACACTTTCACCATCAAGTAAAAAAATGATCTCCTTAGTTTTTCCAATTAGTTTACCAGTTTTAATCTCATCGTCCTCCATCCGTATTGAAATTTCGTTTTGAAGGATTATTTTTTCTTTCTTATACTTTCCATAAAAATCTGCAGCTAGAGATAAATAAACAATAAAAGCAAGAGCAAATGTGATGGTTCTATAAATACTAAACCCTCGTTTTTTATCTTGTCTGAAGTTGGCAATTGAATAGGATTTTGGCCATTTTTTTTTCCAGTATGAGTCCATTATTAACAAGAGATATACAATTAAAATGGAGACGGTTGCAAAAAGAATTATATAAACATCCGAAAAAGGAGCAATTAGAAAATCAAATACATCTCCATAATCAAAAATATTAATGTCGAATTCAGCATATTTTTGAAAATTAAAAAGCATTCCAACTGCAACTGCAATGATATAAGAAACAGTAATTATTGTTTGGATTTCCTTTATTATTAATTCGTACGCATCTTTTATCAAACCTTCTTTCATATGTTACTTTAATTGTAGTCTATTTTAAACTTTTTATTTTACTTATAGTGCGCTCATTACCTGGATTGAGTTCGAGAGATTTTTCGTAATTGTCGATTGCATTTTCCGTATCTCCCAGATTTTCATGGGCTTCACCCAAACTATCAAAAGCATTAAATGAACTAGGGAAATTTTCTGTATTCAGTCTGAAGAATGATAATGCTTTAGATTGATCATTCTCATTCCTACTTCTTAGCATACGATAACCTATTCGGTTCACAAGATACTCTGGGGGTTTAAATTCCCAAGAAAGTCTCTCAGAAAGGGATTGGAAATGTTGGCTTAGTTGCACTGTATTCTCAACATCTCGATAGTAAATTCCATAGCCGTCAAAAATGACTGAAATTCCATTGTAAAAAGCAATTGGTGGAACAGAGCCGTGGTTTTCATTTTCGAAATATTCCAATTTCCCAGGAAACTCGCTTTCACATTTACTATTCAAGGCCTCGTATAACCTTACATGGCGATCTCTATTTCTACTATTCCTTTTACCCCAATTTGCAGTGGCGATATAAATGAATCTTTCAAACGAATTATCAGTTACAGCATCTAATTTTTCATCCATAGTTACAGCATCCCAAGTGCCAAAGCTCGGGTCAACAGCAATGAATGCGTTGAAAAGCGTTTTTTCTTTCATATAGGCATGAGTAGCTAACAAACCTCCTAAAGAATGTCCAAAAAGTATTCGATAAGGGTCTGTTCTATAAGTCTGATCCAACTCAGGAATAAGTTCATCCTCCAAGAAACTTAAAAAATTCTCCCCTCCGCCAGAAGTATTTTCCCTCTTTGTAATAATTTTGTCAGGTGTAAAGTCTCTACGTCTATCAACATTTTGAATAGCTACTACTATCATTTCCGGAATTCTAGTGTTCCCATTGTATCCCGAGCTCATATAGTTCACCATACCAGTTATAGACCTAAAATGTGAATTGCCATCAAGTACGATAAGCACCGGATAGCTCTTATAAGATGATCCCTCGTTGTTGTATGATTCAGGAAGGCTAACCCAATATTCTCTAGCCTCATTCAAAATATTGGACTGGAGTATATGTTTGGTGCCGATTACAATTTGATCGACATCCTGTGATTTTATTTGATGAATCCCAATTAGAAAAAATATGACTACAATGATATTTTTACTCATTCTCTTGATTTCTAAATGTTTGGTAAATTTTGGCAAATGGTTTGTTGCCTGTTTCGGCAACTAATTTAAGAAACAAATCACAGATCGAAAATTCATGCAGACATGAACGAGTCAAACTAGCACAGCAATTTTCATAAGTAAACAAGAACGAGTAATTATTTACAATCATTGCTAGCTGTTGTTCTTCTTTTTCGCGACTATGGAAAAAACCATTGGAATTTTGTTTTGTAAATGCGCTATCCTATACTTATTTGTTTCAAATTCGATGGTCTTATTAAAACAATTGTAGGGTGAATAATCATATTCGTCAAGAGAATTTATTTCAAGTCCATTTTTTATCAAGCTATTCAATACTTCACTTAAACTATGATTCCACATCACATTTTCTTGGGTTATTTCTGCCGTTTTGTCGGCATAAGTCCCGCTTTCTGATTCCACAATAGCGCCTGAATTAAAATAATTATATCCAATTTTTTCAAAGTTGTCGTCAAACATCCAAACTACGGGGTGAAATTCTACAAATACAAATTGTCCATTTGGTTTTACATATTGAGAAACGATTCTTGCCCATTTATCTAAATCGGGTAACCAACCAATTGTCCCATAACTTGTATAGACAATGTCAAATTGTTTGTCTAAATGATTTGGTAAATCGTAAATATTACAACAAATAAAATTTGCCTTTGAGTTTGTGTCCTTTGCAATTTGTTTGGCACTTTGAATAGCCTTGTCTGATAAATCAATACCTGTCACTTCAGCGCCTAGTCTGCTCAACGAAATGCTATCTTGCCCAAAATGACATTGTAAATGCAAAATCGTCTTTCCCTTTACATCTCCAAGTAAGTCTAACTCAATACTGTTTAAAGAAGTTTTCCCTTTTATAAAATTGTCCAGGTCATAAAACTCTGATTTCAAATGAGTCTCGGTTTTGTTGTTCCAAGATTCTCGGTTTATTTCTATATAATTATCCTCTTTATTCATTTTCTGTGATTGATTCTTTCAAAATAGCAGCAAGTTGACGGTTTTGTGGCATTGATTAATAGTATATTATTGCTTCAAGATCATCATTAATTGTAGAGCTTAGAAAGCACAACTTTGTGGTATATCATTAGCTACGCTCGGGTATTCCGTTGGCATGAACTAAATTAGTAAAAGAAAATGAACCAAACGAAAATCTGTGGGGTTTTCCCAATACCAGTATGCTAAGCAATTAAAAACACACATTGTTATACCAATGTTCCTTTTATTGGTTTCATTTTTTGCTCACACTGGTATTATGTTTATATTAGGTAAATACAATCTACTGCACATATGATGACAAGTATTGAACATGTAAATATCACCGTACCCGATATAGATGAAGCGATCCGTTTTCTCAAAATCGTAGCGCCTGACTTTGAAGTGCGAAAAGATGAAAAGCCTTCAAATAGTTATCGATGGGCGCATATCGGAAATGAAGTGTATTATTTTGCTTTGCAAGAGCCGCACTTAGATGCAGACCCAAAGAAACAGCTTCAAACTTATAAAAATTATGGAATAAATCATGTGGCCTTGGTTGTATCTGACATACGAGAAATCGAAGAAAAATTGCTTGATAGTGGCTACCATAGAGGGATCGACACACCCGTTGAAAAGCATAGAAAACGAGCATATTACCACGATAAAGCAGGTTTCGAGTGGGAGCTAGTTGAATACCTTTCTGAGAAAACAAGTGAAAAGTATTTCTATGAATAAAAATGTTCAAAAAAAAGCGCAAATTGGTTACTAAGATCACTCTTGTTTCCAAATAGGTGATATTGAATTTAGTTCACTACTCCCTTCCCAAAGTATCTACATTTTGATCTTCTTCTTCATATTGAATAGCGGTGTATGATATGATTTTCCAATCGTTAGCTTTTTTAACCAAAGTAATGGTTGCTTTTGCAACAGTTTCTTCTCCAGACTGACTTGTCCAGGTTTGGTCAAATGCAACCCAGGCCAAATTGACATCATAAAAAATAAGATAGTTGGAGTTTACAAAAGTAGACGTAATGGGCTCAGGGTTCTCCTTAAAAAATGACTCTAAATTTCCACCACTTTTATCCCAACCTCTTGTCTGAGCAAAACCTGCTTTAGACACATCTAATCGTAACACATCGCCACTATGGTCCCAATAAGATGCCCATTTCTGATAATCTTTCTCCATGTAAGCATTAGTCTCCCCAACCACAACTGCTTTAAGAGCTTCCTGCATATCTTCGGAAGTTGGCATTTTTTCTTGTTGACAAGAAAATAGCAATACGACACTAATTACTAAAACATATTTATTCATAACAGATTTATTTTAAGCTAAATTATAACTTCTTTTCTGATTAGTATTTAGAATAAAAATTCAAAGCTTCATTGATGGTTTCAATACGTTGTTCATCCTTTTCAATGAGTAGTTCATGTTGCGCATTTTCAACCTCATAGGCCATGCAATCTTTTCCTAGCTTTTTAGCAGCGGTTATAAACTTCTGTTGGGCATATGGATATACAATTTGCTCGTTTTCTGCCGAAAAAAGAATGAAAGGCGTATGTATGCTATCAATATTACTAAATAAGTATTTAAATTGCTGACAAGATTTATGAGTCCAAGCATAAGTTGCACCACCCAGTCTTGCTTTAGGTACTTTTTTAAAAGCATCAATCATTCTGTCATACCTCAATTCAGAGCCTGTTAACGTATTCCCCTTAAAGATATTTTTATCATCTTTATATGCCGACTCACCTATTGCGTATTTAGGTTGATCACCATCCAGTACTTTGACAATACTGCAAATTGTTGGTTTTAAACCCAGCATTGGAGAGGAGAATGCTGCTGCATTAAAATCATTTGGGTTTTGCTCTAGATATGTCATACCTATTGCACCGCCCATTGAATGAGCTAATAAGTAGGTTTTTTTATAGCGCTTCGGTTTTAAAAACTGTTCGTAGAAATATTTCATGTCATCAATATAAAACTGAAAAGTATCTATATAGCCCATTTCAGGATCTTCTGTCATTCTGCCCGATAGACCCTGTCCGCGATGGTCATGAATATAGATTGAATACCCATTCTTAAAAAGGTCAAAAATGAGTTCTTTATATTTTATAGCTGCTTCAGTTCTACCTGATGAAATTACGATGGCTTTTTCGGGATTCTTCTGTTCAAATATTTTATAATAAATTTGAATATCAGCTTCCCCATTAAAAAAACCCTCTTTTCCATTAGCATAAAAATCTTCAATCTTTTGACTGTAAGTACTATCTTTCAATTCACTCAAAGTTGTAAGGTTATACCTGTTTTCTTCCTTTGTTAATCGACTAAAATTTTGATGGCAAGAAATCAACATCACTATTGATATCAAAGAGAGATACTTCAGATGCCTTAAATGTTCTCTATATTTTTTCATATTTATATTTTTCCTACTAGTGACTTACGGTAAATTTAGTGAATTATTAATCCAAGATAGAAAATCCGTGAAGGCTTTCGTAATAAAGTTAAAACTAGCAATAAATCATACCCAGTGCTTTATGCTGGCTTTAATTTCTAATAATTCATAAGGTCTTTATGTATAAACTCATAATCTAGTAGGTCTTTCAATTTTTGACTATTTATTATCTTATAGTTATTATCTGATTTTTCATTAAAAATAACTTGAGGTTTTCCTAATTTTTCAGCTTCTTTTGAGTAAAAATCCCGTCTTGTCGGATGGCTGTCTGTACAGGCATTTAAAACTTTGTTCCAAGCATTTCTCACAATGATTTGTTCGATAATTTGAATACAATCATCTCTATGAATAAGGTTTATATAGCCTTCTGGATTTTCCATTTTTTTTCCAGATTTAATGAAATTTCCAGGTTGTCTATTATAACCAAATAGACCTCCAAATCGTATAATTGTTGACTGGAATATATCATTATTTCTAAATAAATGTTCTATTTCCGTTAAAGCGGATTTCTTAGTAGAAGACTCTTCAGTAACAACCTCATTAGTGTTATGGTAAACAGAGGTTGAGCTAATAAATATGACCTTTCTTACTTTGGAGTTTTCGATTTTAGCTATTAAATTTTTAAAATCGTCAATGCTTTTTGAGGTTATAGAAATAATTAAAATATCAGCTAATAAAAAACCTGAAATATCATTTTCTCTATGTTTAATGTCAATGATAAATGGCGTAACCAATTTAGCTTTTAGTTTGTCAAAATTGTTGTTTGAAGTAGCTGAACCTTTCACATTATAGCCTTTGTTTTTTAATTCAAAAGCCAAAGCCATTCCCAGCCAACCACACCCTAATATGCTAATTTCTTGCTTCAATTTAATCTTGCATTTTTTTTCATACCACGGTCAAATATATTGGGCGTTTCAAAGCGCTAAATATATCGTTGGCATTAGTAAATTATCAGTTCTTTTGGTTTTTTTCTATACATAGTCGCAGAACTACCATAATCGTTGAACTGTATTTCTCCAATAGTTATTTCTTTAATAACCCTTTTACCATTAGAATCCACAAATTGCATGTTTATTCCTACATTTAAATAGGGACTATCATCACTTTCACCTTCACTATTAATCTCAATATATTCAGCCAATTTGTTGCTACTTATTTGTAAATGTAGATCTATAAATTCAACAACATTAGGCTCTATGATTTCATTAATATTTGAGCCGCAACCATATGTATAAATTGCAGTATTATCAGGATTAATATTGTTGTTATAACAAATGCCTTTTGTCAAAGATTCATTGGCCGAAAGAAAAGAATACCATTCTGTTAGAGCTACGGGATTTGTTCCCGTGTTTAATAAAAGGATATTAATATCTACCTGTTTACTTAAAGAGTCGTTGGCAGTTGAAAAGTCAATACTACCAATCCGAAGGTCCGTTGTTTTATGGAAGAATTGAATATACGTTGTAAAAATTGCCGATATCAAGGCTATTGATGCAATAAATATTGACAATTTATCTCCTGGACTTAATTTAATTTTCTTTTTAGACATTTTATAATATTTGGGCTATTAATGCTAATAGTTTCGACTAAACTACGTTTTAATCCAGTTTAGGTATTATCGGCTGCTACCAATCAAGTCTGAATCTAAGCTCCCCATAAAACTTGGACTTAGCATAATATGTTCATTATCTATTCAAGCTTATTTTATGTTTAACGAAGGAATAAATTAAAGGAATAAAACCAGCCATGAGCAAAGCAAAATAAGCTACTTCAAGGCTAAAGAAATAATTTAATACAAGAAAAGGTATAGTTATTAATATTGAAGCAATTATAAGGGCTAGAATCAATTGAAGAATTCCTACAGAGTTTCCGACAAGTTTTTTAAAATCCATTTTTCTAATTAATTATTTACAAAGTTAATATATAAAAAGTAAGCGAATGTATTGCGCTTTCCTATCAAGCAAAAAAAGATTGATCCTGGTACACCCTTAAATTTTACTACTGTCTCGCCTGTTTTTCATATACATTGTTGTGTTGAGTATATTATTTAATAGCAGGTAAAATATATTTTTCAAGAAGTTTGTAAAGCGAAGTTTTTTTATCATAATTCCCACCCATAAAAACGATAACTATGTCAAGTTCTACAAAAATCATAATCTCTTGGCCATTCCAACCCCCAGCTCGAAACATCTTTATTTCATTATCATTATGGGAAAACTCACTTGTTCATCAAGTGTAACCGTAGCCATTTTTCCCAGAATCTTAACAGGGAATATTAATGTTTCTCAGAAGACACCGGGAATCAACCTATAACGCACACGGTGCGCATAATCCTGATACCCTGGTAATTCTTCTTGTAAAGTTTTATCTTCCAGCACGGTCCTTATCACGGCAATGATCAGGGCGACTATCACTGGAATGATTGTCCAAACAGAGCCTAAAGCCAGCACAATACCCGGTAATGCTAAAAGATTTCCAGCATAACCAGGATGTCTTACAATCCCATAAGGACCACTGTCACATACTGCATGCCCACGCTCCTTCTGAATCCGGGTCACAGATGAAAAGAAGCGGTTCTCTATTATTGCCCCTGAAGCAAAACAATATCCGAATGTGATCAGCATGAAGCCAAGTATGTTGAGCCATATAGAAAATTCTGGCGACCATCCAAAGTGGTGATCTAGTCCGGCTACGATAAATAATGGAAATGATAAGCTAATTGCCATTAATGGAGCAAGTACCTTATCCCAGCGTTTTACGTTTTGATCTTTTCCGAATTTGCCCCGTTCTGCCATTAATCCCGGATGCCTTTTTTCAGCTAAAACCCTTGACCCTATTCCTATTACTATGAACAATACTGAATACAACCATCCCTGCCACCAGGCTAAGTCCCATCCGATTATTAGAAGAACCAATGGCATCAGTAAGTAGGTAAGAATTAGTTTTATCCATTGCAGTCCCCCTGCTTTTTCATAACCATGTTGATCAGCTTTCTTCGATACCATTTTTTATTCCTTCTTTTTAAACTGTATTTCTTGCTTAGAAATTTTAGAAATAACATTACGCCTAACGGTCTCGGCTATGATTTATACTTTTATTTTGGTGTGGCACAAAACCACATTGAATTATAGCCATTACTAGCAATAGATATTTCTAAATTATGCTATTTAATTACTACAAATGTTTTTAACATATTTTTACTAAGTGCATTAGGGACTTCAGATATTAGCGCATAATTACCCGGCTCTAAATTTGCGGAAAAATAACCAATATTACCCTCTGGCATATCATTTACACCACCAATAAAAGTAACAGCATTTGGTGCTGGTTCTATTAATCCTTTCGGATCAGCCCAATTCATCCAATTTTCCAACTCCTCAAGATCAGCATTTTCATCTAGCATTACAAGATTAATATCATGTCCAACAAAATTTTCATGTACGATTTGATCTTTATACAATACCGAAAAGATGTGCTTACCCGACCTAATGGAGTCATTAAAAACAATTCCATCTGTACTCGAAATACTAATATCAATATCCGAAGTCAGTGCATCATTACCCGAAGCAGTATTAGATACTACGATATCTTTTGTCATTCCCATAGAGGTGTGGAAAATACCATTACTCATTTTTACATAACATTCAATAATGTATTTACCAGGCTTTAAATTAAGTGTAGTTTCTCCTATTTGATTAGGTGAGAGTAGACCTGATCCACCAACAAACACAACTTCGCTGAACCATTCAGGAAGTTTTGCAAACTCCGCATAACCTTCTTCAGTTTTTCCTTCCATAATTAGTTTCATGGCACTATCAAAAACTGGAGCAACTAGTTTTTCTGCGTCTTCTGAAGTCTTTCCTTCTGGGTACTTATCTATGAGAAAAAAGTGTGTTTGAGGAGATTGATTCTTATAACGAAAGGTATTCCATCCAGAGGAAATCGTATCAGGCATTTGAAAATCCATATTCTTTGTTATAATTTCTATAACATTTTCTTTTTCTTCAACAACAGTTTCATGTTGCGTTTCTTTTTTATCACTTTTACAGGACTGTATGAACAAAAATATAGATGAAAAGATTATAAACATTCCTATCGAGGAAGCTTTTACAATATAATTTTTAAAAGTTATCATACTATTATGTATTTCGTTAATAGTTATTATTGCCAATCTGTTCGTGTAAGGTTAGTTACGTTGGCTACCTCTAAATTAGTAAAAGAAAACGAACCAGTGGAAAATCCTACGAATTTTCCCAGTACACACATAACAAGCAATTAATTATAGCCATTGTTGCACTTAGTTTTTATGCACCTCACTTTTCAGTAATTGCATTTTCATAAACACTATTTAATCTATAGTTAACTACTCTTTGAGGAATTGTCCATTTTTGATAATATAGGTCCGAAAAATCAATAATGTCATTATACGCTACGAACACTTCATGTTCTTTTTCAAAAATTAATAGTTTTTGGCAAAAAGCATCGAGGCCTATTTTAGGGGTTTTGTTCATCGCTTTGCCTCCTGGTGCTGGTGCTCCAAATAGAATTAAAGTGGTAGGGTCTATAGCGACGCCGTAAAGTGATCCTTCCTTTTTGAAATCGATCTCACCAAAAATTTTAGTATCACCTTGTTCTTGAATACTCTTTTTTAAATGATCGATAGTTGTAACGAAATCAAAATCGGACTTTTTTACGATCAGTCCGAAGTTCTTACTTACGGCCTTTAAATCGGTGGATGACAGGATGCCCTCGGGAAAGGAATTGACAACCGAATCCATATCTTTCGAAAATGAAATGAGATCCAAATCAGTCAATCCATGCCTTCTCCTAATAAAATCTGATGAAGTATATGCAATACTAGCATTTACTAAATCCGGTTCTGAATAACATAATACCTTGTAAGGAAGGTCAATACCAACCAATTGGTTGATTTTTAAAAGGCTCGAATTTACTTTGGGATTAGAGAAAATGGTCACTATTGAAGGTGGGGTATAGACTTCTTCTCCCTCTGCCAATCGAGAATGATCAATACGCAACACATTGTCGAATTTGGTAATTGCACTATCTAAGACAATAACGACTTCATCAACTTTATTCCTGCTATTTAAGCCCTCTTGTGTTTCAAACTTTTTTGCAGAATTATTGCATGACAGTACGATAGTTCCAAAAAAAACAAATCCAAATAATTTTTTCATAAGTTCTTCTAAATTAAGTACCACATATTGGGTATGGTGTCGCAGCATCCCGCTAGGTGCTACCCACTATACATATTGTAGTATGCAGTTATTTTAACGCTATAGTTTATCATTTCTTTCTCTTAATAATGGTTAGGACTATCCCTATAATAATCACAATAATTGATGGGTAAAAAAGGAAAAATTCAAAAAACCCAAAAATTAGATAAATGATATCGTTCAACATTGTGTCACTAAACGAAGGAATAAAGCGTTTAATCAATAATGAACTTTTACTTAAGAGTAATGCACTTAGACCAATACTTAAGAACAGATTTAATTTAAATTTAGATTGGATAAGTTTATCAATATAAATTATAAAACCAGCAGCTGTGAGTAATACAGCTGGAATCATTGTAAATACAGTCCATAGCATAGAAAACAAACCCTGTAATTGTCCCTTATTGCCAGTAGGTAATTCTTTAACAAATAAAAAAGGAGCAAAACTTATTATCAGTAATAATAATCCTATTATGAAAATAGTTATGCTTTTTAATTTTTTTAATTTCCCTATTAACATTCATTATTTTAAAATCACCTAAACAAGGTTTAAGGTAATTGCTTATAACGGACCGTTATATGCCGTTTTATTTTATTGAATAAACTACTTTTCCCTTAAAAAGGGTGGTTTGAACTTCTGTTTTATGAATTTCTATAGGTTCTATTTCAAACAAATTATGATTTAATACAATCATATCAGCCGATTTCCCCTCTTCAATAGATCCCGTTACATGATCTAATTTTAATACCCAAGCAGCATTGATGGTGTGGGCTTTTATCGTTTCTTTTAAGGTTAACGCATGTTGAGGCCCCATTTTAGCAATCTCAGGTTTTCCAGGAAATCCACGAGTGATAGTGGCTTCCATTCCAAACCATGGCCATAAAACTGCAGCAGGAGCATCACTATGGTTGAATAATTTCATACCAGCATCCCATCTTACGCGATTATCATACATTCTGTCCCATGTTTCTGGTTTTAATACGGGTTTAATTCCTTGAACATTGTATGCAACGGGCGCATTTAATGGTGGCCATATACTACAAGCCACTTCTAAATCAACAAATCGTTTAAAATCATCGGAGTGCACTAAACTTGCATGATCAATATGATGGCGTAAACGATTGTTTCCATTGGCTTTAATGGTAGTTTCATAGCCATCCAAGGTAGCTCTTACAGTTCCATCACCTATAGCATGGACTTTTACTTGAAAACCAGCAGCGTCTAATTGTGCAATATATTCAGTGAAATCATCAATTTTAACGAAAGGATTGGCTGATTTTTCAGCATCAGCAAACCCATCAATTAGTGCTTCAGAATAGGATTCAATGGAGCCTCCCATCCCTATTTTTACGGCTTTATGTCCAGGTAAATCATAACTGTCCCACCATCTATTTAATTCTTCTACCGAAGTCAATTCAGGTGTACCAAGATTACCACCTAAGTATAAAACTAAGTGTTGATTTATTTTATCTTCCTGTTTTAGTTCTTGATAAGGCTGCAAATCAACTTCAAAAACATAGGCATCTCCAGCAGCTGTTATTCCTTTAGATGTAGCCTCATTTAATAACTTCATATAGGCCGTTTTACGCAATTTAACATCAAAGGGTGGCATAACAGCATAAAATGCATTTAGTCCACCTTCATATGCCATACCTGCAGGACTATTATCCTTTGTCCGACTATAAAATGTATCTGGAGTGTCTTTGGTATCTTTCGATATTCCGGCGGCTTCCATGGCCTTGGTATTGAACCAAGCGGTATGTCCACCAGTCTCATCTTCTATAAATGCAGGTCTATCAGGGATGAGTTCATCTAAGAATTCTCTAGTCAATGTTTCTGGTGACATGGCAGGAACAGAAAACCCTGCACCGATAAACCATTCAAGATCTTTTGGGTAGTTAGCAATTGCCTCCTTAAGCGCTGTTAATGTCATTTCTTCCGTAGGTTCGTAAAAAGTTCCTGGAAGTGAGCAATAAACTCTCTTTGGCATAACCAATGCTGGATGAATATGAGGGTCTCCTAAACCAGGCATTGCAAATTGACCAGCCAAATCAATCACCTCTGTTTTTTCGCCAACAAAGGATTCCGCTTCTGCATTAGAGCCAACTTTAATGAATTTACCTTCTCTAATCGCAACAGCTTCAACCCAAGGGGAATCCTCATTTACGGTATATATCTTACCGTTTATGTAAACAGTATCCGCATTATTCACTTCTTTCTTATCGATTGCACAACCTATTAGAAACGTATATACAATAAGACTTATAATAAAAGTTCTCATAATTTTTATTTTATATGGTATCCGACTTTTTATGCTTAAGTAGTAGCCAGGTTAATTAACAAATTTAATAATAATATTAGAACGAACCATAGGGTAATCTGCAAGGCATTCCGAGTATACAGAGAAAGAGTAATAAATTATAAAGTTCTTCAATGGCCTTAATATTGTCAGCGGCTATATTATCAAAAGATCTGAAATTAGAGATTTAGTAATTAACAATACACGATAATTTTTCATTTTTTGTGAATCTGGTTATAATTCTAACATTTTTCCATCCGCTAATATTCGGTAGTATTTGCCTTCAGTTATTAGTAAGCCTTCTGACTTTTTATTAGGCCAATTTTTATTGTAATCTTTTGGATGTTTTACGTCAATAGCAAACACTTTTCCATTGTATAATTTTTTAACCGACCATTGCAATGTATGACCTACAACAATAGATTTAGCATTAAATTTATTCAATCCTTTTTCTACTTCCTTTTGAGACAAATCATCTTTAAAATAGCCTCGATACCAGCAAATTCCATTCTTGCTGGAAAGAATTAATTGCTTAACTGATTCTTCTGGTTTAGGAAAATATGCCTGACGGTAATTATTTCTATTTATTTGATTAACCTGATCTATTGAAATATTATAATTTGCAAAATCAGGATGTATTCCTCCATGAGCAAAAAGATGACCATTAATTAGCTCTAAAGTGTTTTTAGATGTCATCCACTTTCCAATAAATGAGTTTTCATCGTATAGATTATGATGTTGCTTTCCTAAGATTGATGCTACTCCATTATATTTGTAGGAGGCAGATTTGAATTTTCCTTGCAAATTATACAATTCATGATTTCCTATAATAAAATGCACATATCCACCCTGTTTTTTAGCTTCCTGTTCTAGTTTGTATATGAACCACAGGACTTGAGTTGTTGAAAAGCCTCTATCAACAAAATCACCGACTAAAACAAGATGCCCTTTAGCAAATATCCAGTCTAAATTTTCATCAATGACCTTATTCGTGATTAGAAAATCTCGAAATGTTTTATAGCCACTTTCAATATCTGAAATGGCAAGGATAGGTTCATTGTCAGAATAGGTAGAATTTGGGATTTCAAAATTAGAATTTAGGGTAAAATTAAAGGTTGAGTCGTCTAAAGGAAAATAGCAACTGGTGGGAATGGCTTGATTTATAGCATATTTCTTTTGATCTAGATAGAATCCATCCGTTTTATTTCCTTTAATGTATTTGACATTTAAAGTACTATCCGTTTCATAAAAAACATATGGACCTTCTTTTTCTAAGTTAATGGCTTGCGGATTGTTTCCGTATTCCAAACTCCCATTTAATGCGATAACAACCACTATACCAACTAGTAACAAACTTATGATGGTTCCGGAAATATGTTTTAAATATCTAATTATTCTTTTTTTCATTTCTGTTATTTTTTGAATTAATTTTATACAAAACTAACGTCAAGCTATTGGTAATTAAAACAATTGGGATAAACAGACAGGTACACGTGACACAAAAATTGTGTCTGTGTTCAAAATGATTTTGTAACACTTTTGACTAATTTGAACACGTTTAAAAGGTCGTTTGTCAACTTCTTTTGCCATGAAGTTATTTCAGCTTAGTTTTACAGTATGATATTGAATATAACTAAGAGAAAATGGTCTGTAATTATTGGAGTTGCCATAGTAGTTGCACTAATTCCAATTGTAATTACCGTTTTTGAATTAATTACAACAGATAAAGAGTCTGTTGTCTTCTTAGAAAATTACCCTACTTCAATTGGTGTGCTTGTTCTTTTATACTACGCATTACTTATTATTTTAGGTGTTTTTTGGTTTACAAAGCAAGTTGTTTCATTTTTTAAATTAAAAAACGAAAATTCAAAAGCAGAGTTACAGCATTTAAAAAATCAGGTAAATCCGCACTTCTTTTTTAATACTCTCAATAATTTGTACGGTCTTGTTGGGAATGATACAAAAAAAGCGCAAGAGTTAATCCTGAAGCTTTCAGATATCATGCGATACAGCATTTACGAAGGTGAAAAAGACGAGGTAAATCTCAATGCAGAAGTTGATTATTTAAAGAATTATATTGAGCTTCATAAAATGCGTTATCACAAACCAATTGATGTTAAATTTGAAGTTGAAATTGAAGAGGATTACAAAGTAATGCCTTTACTTTTTATTATTCTTTTAGAAAATGCATTTAAACATGGCATAGAGAACTTAAGTAAAGGTGCCTATGTTCACGTTCATATATCCGCAAAGAACAATAATGTGAACTTGGAATTAGAAAATAATTTTGATCCTACGCTTACAAAAGAAGACAACGGAATTGGATTGAAAAATTTAAAACGAAGATTAGAGTTGGTGTATCCCAAAAAACATACCTTATCTTTTTCTACCGCAGAAAATGTTTACAAAGCAAAATTAGCATTACAGTTATGATTAAATATCTAATTATTGACGACGAATATATGGCCCATGATATTATCAAAGGCTATTGTGATTTGTTGCCAAATATGCAGTTAATGAGAAACTGTTACGATGCCTTAGAAGCCATTGAATATTTGAATAATAACACGGTTGATTTAATTTTTCTAGATTTAAATATGCCAAAACTAAAAGGCTTTGAATTTTTAAAAACCTTGTCTACACAACCCAAAGTAATCGTAACCACAGCATATGAAGAATTTGCGCTTGAAGGGTACGAACTTAATATTTCAGATTATTTATTGAAACCATTTGGCTTTGAACGTTTTTTAAAAGCAATCAATAAAACCGTAAGTACAGCAAACAAAACAAAGAAATCCATAGTTGAGAAAAAGGAAGTAGATTCAAAAAGTATTTTTCTGAGAAGCAATAGTAAATATACACAAGTTACTATTGATACTATACAATATATTGAAGCTTCTGGAAATTATACTAAGGTGATTACCACTAATGAAACTATTACTATTAGAGAAAAAATTTCAGGGGTGTTAGAGTTACTTCATGATTTAGATTTTATACAAGTTCACAAATCGTTTGCGGTATCAAAAAAGTATATAAACAGTATTGAAGGAAATCGAGTTTTAATTTCTGAACATATTATTCCAATTGGAAAAACCTACAAAGCAAATATTAATCAATTATTGAAGTAGCTTGTTTGACTCAAATAGTTGCATACCATTTAATCGCATTTTCATATAGAATCTTTTTCTGTTCACTTTCGGAAAAACTATCTTTAATCAATTTCAAATGGTCAAAGGTAAAAGGTCTTTTTGCCCTTGTCGACGGTAAGTCTGTTCCGAACATTAATGAATTTGGATTAATTGAATGGATTCTTTTCATTACCTCAGTCGGATTAAAATCTAACCTTCCAAATCCCGTTGCTTTAATTTTTACACCTTTTTCAGCCCAATAATATAATTCCGAAAGTCCCGCTTTTGAAAGCCCTAAATGATCAATTGAGAACTTAGGGATTTTTTCAAGTGTTGTTTTTAGTTCTTTTAAGTTCTTGCTATCAACATAGAGTTCTGTATTCCAACCATATTTATCATATAAATTATTGGATAATTCCACTAAATTTTCCAAGCTTTCAGAACCTCCTCTTTTTAGGTTAAACCTGACCGCTCTAATATTAGATTGATTCAATCTCTCCAGTTCGCTTTTTTTCATTACGATTGGAATATTTGCCACACCAAAATAGTTTTTACCAAATGATTTAAGAGCATCTAATAAATATTCTTGGTCGAACTTTTGAAATGAGCCGGAAACAATTGCTCCTCCTGCAATACCATAACTTTGTACTTTTTTCTTATAATTTTCGACTGTAAAATCAGGAGGTAAATATCCATTGTTTTCTACCAATGGAAATTTTGGATTGATAATGTGGAAATGTGAGTCAAATATTTTCAAAGGTATTTTTCCTTTATGGACTCAATGTTAACTGACTCCGGTTGATCATTTTTTACTTTGGGTTCTTCGCTCTGATTTTGGCAACTATAAAGTGACAAAAACAAAATAATTCGTCAGAATGTATTTCTGGATACATGACAATTAACTTGTGCGTATCATCTATATAAACTAAAGATTAGTGTCACATATGCTTCCAGGTGACCTCTCCATCCCAATCGCCCCAACTTTGTATGACGCGAAGTCGTGTGAACGAGGTGCGGTCTGAAAGGAGTCCGGCCTTATCTTCGTCTATACGAGTGCGGTGTGTGCCGGGTCGATAGGCAGCCTTGAGCATCCCCTCATCTGAGTGCCAGAGCGACATTGTAAAGCCGTCAAGTCCATCGAAGCCTGCGCGAAAAACCGCCCGACGTAAATTTGATGCATTCGTCCCGTAAGCCTCCAGAACTTCAACAACACCTGCCACGAAACGCTTGATGCGCGGAAGCGTCTCAGCGTCGCGCGACACAAAACCTGCCGAAGTTAGAACTATAAGTGGTCCGCCTGGATCCAAATGGGCCGCGCGGACAGCATCCCCTTTTTGAAGATATCCGCGCCAGTTGACCATACCGCGATGCGTCACCGGTACGCTAAGGCAGTGCCAGGATGCCACGGTCTCTTTGAGCCAGGGCATGGCCTCACCCGGCGCGGCTACCATCGCCTCTGCGGCGGCTCGGCTTTGCCAAATACCTACGCCTCCCCAAATGTCGCTCACACCAGTGAGCATCCCATCTGGTCCAACGTCGTAATGCGGTCCGAACAACCAGCAGTCGGGTCCGACAACCGGCGGAAAGGCTCTATCCATAGATGAGATCGGCTCGGGAAACTTCAGTCTGTGAAAAGTGATCCAGTCATGCGCTTTTGTGTCTGTCATATCGCTATCATTTTATATTTAGGCTTAACTGAGTTTTCTGCTTAAGCAAGTAAATAAAGATAGCCACATTTTAGCAGAATGTTGCATACTTTATTGGTGTGACTTTCTTATTATTTTCTCTCAAGTTTAGTTTGATCCCATTGAGAAGTGTTAACTGCCGCATCATAAGTACTCTGTAAAAATGATAATAATACTTTTTCAGGGTTTGTAGAGTTTTGTAGGTCGTCATATTTTAAGAAAAATTCTCCCATCTCATCACTCCAAAAAGCATGTTTAGGTTGCACTTTTTGTTTTCCAAATTCAGTAGAACTGGGATATGCATAAGCATAAAAAGCAGGGAAAGGAAAATCTTTAGAACCTAGCCAGAAACCAGCACTGCTTACTTCTTTAGAATACGCTTCCTGCATTACGTCCAAGGGCATATTTGGCATACCCCCTTGGTGTAAAGGCGCATCATTTCCTGAAAACCTTGTAACTGCTAAATCAAATGCTCCCCAGAATAAATGAACTGGACTCGCTTTACCAATAAAATCACTTCTAAATTGATTTAATACTTCATTTACCTTGAGCATAGCTTTCCAAATTGCTTGTACAGCATCCTTATCATACGATTTGTTAATGGTGTTCTCACGGAAAGGAACAGCCGGCTCGATTTCATTCGGACGCGCATGTATCTTCACATCTATACCTAAGGAATTCAACTTCTCAAAAAGCTCCTGATAAAAGTCAGCTACCGTCCTCGGGTATAAGTCCATTTCAGCCCTTCCGGCATTTGAACATTCAATAATTAATTTGTGTTGTTTAAAATCAAAATCTATTTGAAAAATTCTGCCCTTATAAGGAATCGGGTTAGTAGTGAATCCTTTTGAACTTATATATAGTGGGACATGCCATGAATGGTTTTGCCAAGGCATTGTTTTTAATCTTACCTTTCCAACAATTTGAATCCAATGATGAAGAGTTTCGAGAGTTTCTTGAATATCTGCAAAGTTTAAATCTGGCCAGGTTTGTTTATTGCTCATATTTTTTTAATTAATGCACTCTAACGGTTTGTAAATGTTTAGTTGTGTAGTTAAGCAACTAATTTAGTAAACAAAAACTAGCAATAAAAAATTCCCAAGGGATTTTCCAAATAAGCACATATCAAAGCAATTAACCTGCTTACCGATAGGCAGGTTATACACACTGTTGTGTGTAGTATTTCGTAGTATTAATAGCCAGCTAGTTTTATTATTTCATTCGGCATAAGGTGGCTTAACTCTAGAATACTTTTTCCTGATTTTTTCATGGCTTGTCTCGCTAAAAAATTTCCAGTTCGATATCCTATATATGTTCTTCCATCAGGATGCTCACCCATTACCCACTGAGCATAATCTGCATCAAGAGGAAGAGCCAATATCTCTTTTACCCAACTATCGGCCTCCTTAGGATAGGAGTTTACATCATTTATATTTCCTGTATATATTTCTGTAAAGGCAACGGCCAAACCTTCATTAACCATTGCATTAGGGATTCCATAACTAAATTTGTTGTCCTGAATTGCCCAACCTCGTGACAAGTGATGAAATTCGTGAAAAATTGTCGATTTGATACCCTGATATGTCGAATCAATTACGCCGCCTTTATAATTATTTGATATTTGAACCAGAACAAGAGGTGGATAATTGGTTTCTGTTCTTCCAGTTACTCCATTCACAATATCAAGATTCCAATCTACATTTTCAACAATAACTTTTATACTATCCGGTAGATTCGGCAAAAGATCGCGTACCTTCGCTTCTGAATTGCTTATCACTTCACGGATGTAAACTTTTTGCGATTCCGTAAATTTGAGAGAGTCTTCTTGAAAGACAACATCTACCATTACT
>CAJQNF010000032.1 GCA_905479625.1 uncultured Flavobacteriaceae bacterium
AACATTACCGGTTCTCTTTTGCCGTCTCTTTTTACTACATACATTTATTTATTATGTTTATTAAGGTTAGTTATTCTCATGCCTTAGTCATGAGCCCGTATTACTCTTTAAAAATGATAATATCTGAAAACGATATTACAATGAATTTGAATAGACTTTTAGCCGTTCTAAAATAGAATAAAACTAGGGTCGATTCGGAAAACCAATTAGGATGTTGTTAACAATTTGTCGTTAATAATTATCTAATGACTAGATTATCAACAAATTGCTTGTTTTACCTCCTAAAATTATTATGAATTATTAGAAATCAGCATCAAACGAAATACTTCCCGTACCTCCTGATTTGACGCCTGCTTTTTGATATTCGGACACCCTTTTTTCAAAGAAATTAGTCTTTCCTTCTAAAGAGATCATTTCCATGAAATCAAAAGGATTAGTAGCATTATATACTTTTTCACATCCGTATTCCATCAATAATCTATCAGTCACAAACTCCAGATACTGGGTCATCAGACTCGAGTTCATACCAATCAAACTTACTGGAAGAGATTCAGTGATAAATTCTCTTTCAATATTCAACGCGTCAACAAGAATTTCTGTAATTCTCTCTTTTGGAACTTTATTCATGATATGATTTTGGTGTAAGTAAACCGCAAAATCAGAATGGAGGCCCTCATCTCTGTTGATCAATTCATTTGAAAAAGTTAAGCCAGGCAACAGACCTCTTTTTTTCATCCAAAAGATGGAACAAAAGCTCCCGGAAAAGAAAATACCCTCTACAGCAGAAAAAGCGATCAATCGCTCTGCAAAACTATCGCTATCTACCCAGCGAAGTGCCCAATCTGCTTTTTTCTTAATAGCAGGAAAAATATCAATAGCCTTAAAAAGTTCGTTTTTTTCGTCATCGTTTTTAATATATGTATCGATAAGTAAAGAATAAACTTCAGAATGGATATTTTCCATCATCAACTGAAAGCCATAGAAAAATTTAGCTTCTGTGTATTGAACTTCACTCACAAAATTTTCGGCTAAATTTTCATTAACGATCCCATCAGATGCTGCAAAAAAAGCTAAAATATGTTTGATGAAATATTTCTCATCATTATTTAATTTGTTTTCCCAATCAATTACATCTTGCTCAAGGTCTATTTCTTCAGCGGTCCAAAAAGAAGCTTCTTGCTTTTTATACCAGTCCCATAAATCGTTGTGTTGAATAGGAAAAATAACAAATCGGTCTTTGTTGGGACGTAAAATAGGTTCAATATTTGACATAATTAGCTTGTTGTTAATTGAAAAATGAATAAATAGCAGGGATAATTGCGCAACAAAGATTTGACATTTTGTTCGAATATAAAATCTTAGTTATCCACATTGACTCGAAAGTTTTTAACACAGTGGTTAAAAAGTATTTTCACAAGAACAATTCAAATTATTAAAAGACAGAACAAGTAATAGATACCCTCTGATGAATCAGATGATTAGCAATTTATCATTTTAAAAACATTCGTGTAAATAATTATTTTTGCATGAATTGACCAAGACTCATAAGTTGGTAATTATTCATCATAATTATTTTTTCGGATCTTTTTATATCGATCACGGTCATGCTTCCTTTTTCCATATTAGATGTGTTTTCAAAATGCATTTCCATCATAAATCCTTGTGCATTTTCCGGTATGTTATCAAAAGTATTGCCGCCCAAAGATTTGCTTATATTGAAAAACATATTTTTCTGAAACAGAGCTAAATCTTTGGTTATCCAAAAAGTAAATTTGTTCGTTTCATTTTGTGAGGAAAATTCATCGCATTTATAACCCAGTATTTTTTTCGTATTTCCGGTTTTTTGTACTGAATTAAATTGTGTAACAGCTGACTCGGTTTCATTTTCTTCCACGGCAATTTCTTTAATTTTTGCCATTGATAGTAATTGAGCAATTTTTTGCTCTTCCATAATTATGATCATGGCTTGATTTTTATCATCCAATATGGAAAGCATCGAGCTTGGCATGTCTTTGCCGTCTCCTTTCGAACTGTTTTTTACTTTTGTTGCCATATAGCCTTCTTTTTCCGGAAACCACATTTCATAAGTGACAACAGAGGGTTGGTTCTTGTCAGTCATAGTTAATTCGTACGTAACACTTGTTTGGAAGGTATAAGATTCCTCGACAGGTATGTTCTCACTACCGCTACCTATCATTTGATTTAATTGTTGTTGATAATTAGCTTGATAATCGGGATCAATCTCCAATAAGCTGTCCAAAACTTCTCCGGTTTCCTGTTCCGCTTTTTGGGCAGCTTTTTCAGCAATCACATCTTCAGTGGCTTCCTGAACTCTTTTTTTTAATTTTTTAAGTAGTTGTGCTTCCAGACTGTTGATAGACAAAAGTGAGATCAACAGAGACATTGATAATACTTTAAAAAGTCTCATAGGTTTGTTTTAGGGGGTTAAACAAGCCACATAAAGTTACGAAAAAGAAAATTTATACAACATAAAAAGGGCCAATTTTACCGGCCCTTTCTTGCGAATCTCTTTCAAAAAGAGAAACAATACATCCAAAATACTCTTGGTTATTATTTTATTAAAATAAAAACTCTAACTATATGCATTAATAACATTTCACACTTCATAGTTAACATAGAAATGAGAATATATATGATAAAATTTAAACCGATTAGAAAAATAGAAATTTATAAGGCGATAAAATCTAAAGTGCGCTGAACCGCAATAGACAAATGTTCAGGTAATTCATGCTTGGTCCATGGTTGTGCACTTCCAAAAGTATGATTGGCGCCATCGATGATTTCAAGTTGGCTTTCAGAATACCAGGTGTTAAGGTTTTTTGCTTCTTTGAGAGTTACGGTTTCGTCTAACTCTCCATGAACAATCAAATAAGGAATGGAAAGTTTTTCAGCTGCCGTTTTGATAGTTAAGAAGGCCTCATTTTCTTTAAAACTTGTATAAAACTGAAAGTAATGAGGCATTTGTTGATTGGTTCTGGCATTAGTTATATAGGCAACACCTTTATTTCTCCATAGTTCAAGTGGTTCACCATTAGGAAACCTACTGGCAAAATCTGAAACACCAGCCCATGAAATGACTTTTGTTACGCGCTTGTCATTAGAAGCCTTTAAGACGACAATTCCTCCCCCTCTTGAATGACCAATAACTGATATGTTATCAATATTTATTTCTTTCTGATAAGGGTTTTCTCTGTGTAACCAAGAAATAACCGAGTCCAGATCATCCAGTTCCTTTAAAAAATTATTTTGTCCGAAGGCTTCTAGATCAGGAAAATCAATAGGTTGTTCCCGTGTACCGCCATTGTGAGAAAAGTTCATTTTAAGGAAAAAAAAGTCCTGTTTGGCAAATGTCTCTGCAACCAAATTCCAGGCACCCCAGTCTTTATAACCTTTGTATCCGTGACAGAAGATCACAATGTCTTTTGGAGAAGCACTTTCCTTGTAAAAAAGGTCTACCATGATCGGACGATGATGTTCACCTTCAATTTCTATGTTTTTAATTTTTCTCATAAAGACAAAAATAATGAATTGGATTAATAATTAAATACGGGTAATTCTTTCTCCTGAAAAGGAATACCGCTATCAAAAATTTCTATAATGAGCTTATCAAGTTCACTTTTAAAGGACGAAATAATTTCCTCAGTTATCAGACCACCATTAAAGGGCATAAAGCCATCTTTAAGATTTTTAAATGAGATTATGCCACTCTCAAGAGAAAGTTCTTTAAGAGATAGCTTATTCTTGTTCAGATACAAATATGCATAAGTTAACACCTGAAAACTCTTAGCGTATTTTTCATCAGCGCCTATCAGACTCCAGTCATTAATTTTAAGTTGACTTGTTGTTACCTTTCCCGTTTTATAGTCCATGATCCTGGAAATGCCATCGACTTGATCTATCCTGTCGATCTTTCCCTTCAATTTTACATTCATATCAATGGCCTTAACATGATGTTGCATCTCGATAGGAACTTCAAGACCCAATAGCTGAATAACTTTCCCTTCCTTGAGTTCACCTAGTTCGAAATTTAGAAAATTGAGTACAAATTGTTTGGCAATCTCGAAAGCCAAAAAATTTCTTCCAGTAGTAATGGCCGTCGAAGAGTAACTATTGTTAAATTGTCGAGCAACTTCGTCTTCAACTAAATCAATCATTTGCTTTAGGTCTTCAATATGAAGTATTTTATTCAGAAAAGGTAAATAGAGCTGTTCTAATGTGTCGTGAACAATGGTTCCAAAAGTATTTGCCGCAACAGTTTCTTCAATTTCTTTATATTCTTTTATACCGAGAATACTTCTCTTATAAAAATCCAGTGGATTCCTGATATAATTGGTAAGGGAACTTGGTGAGAATCCTTTTTCAGCAAGCTTTGTAAGCTTCAACAGTATATTTTCTGTTTTGACAATCTTGTTCAGTACAAGGGGGGAAGCATTTAATTTTGGGCTGATAATTTTTTTCTCAAACTTTACTTTATCCAGCTGACCTAAGGCCTTGGCAGCATTTAGTTGCCTGATGAATCGGCTTGGTTCTCCTGAACCGAAATCATCTGTGATGTTATTGTAAATCAGGTAGACGTTTTCTGCCCTGTGCAACAACCTAAAAAAATGGTAAGAAAAAATGGCATCCTTTTCAAAAAAGGTAGGAATTTTCTTCTCTAGCTTGATATCTAAAGGGATGAAAGAATTGTTGCTACCTGAAGCTGGTAAAAAGCCTTCATTAACAGATGTTATTATAAGATTCTTGAAATCAAGCCCCCTTGATTCAAGAAGGCCCATAATTTGAAGTCCCTCTAAGGGTTCTCCTTGAAATGATAACTTTTCTGTTTTAAGAATATGTTGAAAGATCTGATAAAGGGTATTTAAATTATCTATAAATCCAAAATTTTTATTGAGGTTGGATAGCTGTACAAAAATATTGAAGTATCTGTAGAGGTATTCCTGATTGAGTTTATGCTGTTCTTTGGCATCCTTGAGGTGCTCAACTATCTTAGTAATATTTTCAATAATCAGATTGACATCCTTATTCCATCCTAGAAAGATAAGTTTAAATAATCGGGAAAGATCTTCAAAAGGAGCAACAAGTTTCATCAGTTGATCTTCGGAAACAAAAATTGTATTATCGCTATAAAGAATAACTTTAAGTCCTTTTTCGACTTCTTGATGCGCCATCCATTGACTTTTAAAAAAAGGATCATTGAGAAGAGATACCAGGTCCTTATAATAAAATGTTCGCTCCTTGTTCCATTTGGATCGATTTATATGCAATTTAAAAAGAGCTTGAAAAAAAGTATTTAATGATACGTTTTGTAGCTCATATCCCATTGTAATATTCGCCTTTGTAATTTCCTTAGGGATGGAATTCAATAAAGACGGTAATAATTTTTCGTTTCCTAAAATTACTGCTGTGTCTTTGATCCCATTATTTTGTTGCAGTTCTTTTAGGAGGGAACCCACGTGTTTGATCTGACTGATATTTTTGGGTAATCCGTGAAAATGAATGGTTTTTGGAGAATTGATGTTATTTTCCTTCCATTGGAACTCATTGGATTTATAATGGGGCCATGAACGCAAGTATTTTTTAAAAAATTGTTCAGATTGGTTGTTTGACTGCGTATAGAAATCATCGTGATCCCAATATATAGCTGCCAGATTATCCTCAAGTAATTGCTGAATTATTTTTTCCTCAGCTTTGTTTAAGGCATTGAAGGCAGCAAAAATAAATTTTTCGTTTTGATGTTTTTCTTTATAAGCTCCTAATGATTCCGTAGCGGTTCGATACACAAGGCCCTGATAACCTAGTTTTTTTTTGCTTAAATGAGTAGTAAAGGCTGAATGATAGGTAATGACTTTATTGAAAAACGCGAGATATTTTTTCACCAAAGGACTCTCTTCTTCATCACCGGGGTGCCATTGCTCTATCCGTTTAGTATCACTGAGATAGGCAAGAATTTCCGCCGTATCAAAAAGATTACTGTCAAGGTCATTGAAATCTTGTAAGAGAATAGAGGCCCATTTAGAAAAACTTTCAAAAGAATCTGTTTCCTGCTTGGTTGTATGTGTCTTGTAAATACCATAAAATTCAAATATCAGGCTGACCGTATCAAGGACTTCATACCCAGTAATGTCTTTTACGAATTCTTCAATGCTAATGATCTTTGGTAAAAACGTTGTTTGATTAAGTTGGTGTTTAAGAACATTTTTTAAAAACAAACCAGACCTTTTATTAGGCAGGATAAATGTAGTCGATGACAAAGGGGTGTCATTTTTTAATACCTCAGAAACTACTTTAGAAAGAAAAGATTGCATGAATCAAATGTAAACATTATTGCATAAAAAAAACCATCCGTAATTAACGGATGGTCTTTTTTTTAATGAATAAGAAAGTTTATCTCTCAGCGTACTCAGAGAAAATTTCAACTCTTCTGTTTTGTTGTCTTCCTTTACTTGTTTTGTTGTCTCCAATTGGATTAGCAGAACCGAATCCTTTAGAAGTAATCATATCAGCAGGGAAACCATTTGCAATTAAATAATCTTTAACTGCATCAGCTCTTGCCTGAGATAATTTGCTATTGATTTTGTCACTACCAGTACTATCAGTATGACCTTCAACATCAAATCTTAAAGTTTTATACTGATTTACAATTTTACTTACTTGCTCTAATCTGATTTCAGTTTCATCAGTAAATTTAGAACTTCCAGTTACAAAGTAAATAGCTCTTGCCAAATCTGTGATTTCTTTTTGAACCTCAGCAGAAACGATTGGGCAACCATTATTTTCAGCTACACCAGCGATATTTGGACATTCATCGTCTTTATCAAAAACTCCGTCACCATCAGCATCTGGCCAAGGACAACCTTGGTTTTCAGCAGGACCAGCAACATCTGGACACTTATCATCTTTATCTGCAACACCATCGCCATCAGAATCAGGACAACCGTTGAATTCAGCTAAACCGGCCTCGTTTGGACAAGCATCTTCTGAATCTTGGATTCCGTCACCATCAGTATCAGGACAACCGTTGAAAGCTTCTAAGCCAGCAACTTCTGGACAAGCATCGTACTTGTCATAGATTCCGTCACCATCAGTATCAATTCCACCAAATTTAAATACTACACCAGCAGCATGTTGCCAATGAGGAAGTAATTTATCTTCGTCAAATGAGTGTTTGTATTTAGTTTGGAGATTAAAACCTAACCATTTGTTGGCCCAAAGGTTAAAACCTAAACCAGCATTAGCAGTTGCATTACCATCACCTTCTAGCCAGGTTCCACCACCACCTAAAAATATGTACGGATCAAACCAGCCATAATCTCTTACGAAATTATATTTGATATCTAGATCGGTAGATATATAAGAAGTACTAGATACTTTTACATCACCAAGATTAGTAATGGAATTAAAAGTTGCAGTTAAACCCACCGAGAATCCACTACCTACGTAGTACCCAAGTCTTAATCTTGACAAAATACCGCTATTGTTCCAATGGTCTGTATTGAAAAAATCTTCAAACATACCTCCTGTTGCGTCTCCATTAACAGCTGAAGCTGCAAAAGGTGTAGGAATAGGACCTGATTCTACATCTGCTCCAGTAGGATAAAAGTCAACAAAGTTGGAACCCAACTCAATAACCCAGCGATTATCTTGGTCCTGTGCACTGATATTGTTGGCAAAAACCACAACCAATGCGATTAATAATAATTTTTTTAAATGTTTCATCGTAATCAATTTTAAATTATAATCTTTAATTGTTAAGTAAGCTAAAATTTTAAGTAATATTTAACAAATATATAAAAACTTGCTAAATAACCCTGCTTAAGGATTTTTTTTTTACACGGAGGTGTTTAAAGTATAAGGTGTTTAAGGTCACTAGCGAAATTAACCTAGTAAAAAACGGCTCTGTTATCTTCAATATCAGCGTTTTCTCTAAGTGCTTCAAAAATAAGCAAACTCCTACTTGTTAATGATCTTTCCAAATTTAATTTATTTGCATTGTAATTTTGTAATTCAGTAGGTAAAGTCTTTTTTGTTACCATGGCAAACGCGACTCCGTTTTTTCCTACAATGTTCTTTGTGAGTTCATTTTCATCCAAGGCAGTCACAACTCCAGATATGTCGACAAACCTTCCTACGCCGGCAAATACTGGGCTCGTATTTGAAACAGCCAAGCTACTCTTTTTTGTAACTTGATTTTGCTGTGCAATTTCATCTAATGTTGTTCCTGTAGATCTTTTCTTAATTAAATCAGCTTTCTTTTCGTTTAGCAATATACTTCTAACATTCTTACCCTTCCCTGAAAGGCCAGCTTTATTTTTAGCGCTAAGCATAACAACCGCATAACCATTATCTAAATCAAACCTTTTGATACCGCCTACTTCAGAGTTCTCTTCGAAAGTCCATCGAACAATTTGTCTTTGAGAACCAAGTTCTGCGATATTGTCGTCAAAAACCTTCAAACTAAGAACAGGTCGAATAGTCAGATTTTGTTCTTTTGCCAATTCAGTCATGTCTTTTCCAGAAGAAAGATCAGACGCAAAAGTTTCGGCTTTTTCGAAAATATCATTCTCTGTTTTTTCAGAAGGATCAATTTTTCTTGAGAAAGTAGCAATCTGCACATTTCTTTGTTTATTCTTCTGATCGTCAATACGAATAATGTGATAACCAAACTGGGATTTTACAACACCCATATCTCCTTTTGAATTTTCAAATGAATAATCTCTGAATTCAGGAATCATAGTTTTGTAAACAAACCAACCCAGATCACCACCTTTAGCTCCGGAAACCTTGTCAATTGACATTTCTTTAGCTAATTCTTCAAACTTTTGATTATTTCTTTTAACAACAGTCAAAATACTATCAGCCATCTTCTTTGCTTGTTCTGAAGTTTGCGTTACAGAAGCGTCCGCAGTTGAACTACCTAAAAATGGAATAAGGATATGACTGGCTTTAACTGAATCCGGTAATTGTTTGATAGCCGTTACTTTTGACAGTTTATAAAAACCATTCTCCTTATAAGGGCCATAAACCTGACCTATTTCCAGATTAAAAATAGAGTCTGCCGCAATTTTAGTTAACCCACTTTTATTGTAGTAAGATCCATCATAAGGTGTGTCAGATTCATTTTCAGCATTAAACTCATTCATGTCAGCTGCATTGTTAAACCCTACAACAGTCACATTTGACTTTGCCGCATTGCTGTATTCCTCACGATCATCCATCATATTGTTCAATTCCTGTTCAATGGCTAATTCATCTTCTGCAGTTGCGCTTATCTTGAATTGTACGAATTGAATGTCTCTTGATTCCTCAACAGTATATGCTTTTGCATGCGCCTTGATATAAGATTTCATGTCATCTGAAGTTACAGTGATTAAACTGTCAGGGATACTGTTAAACGGAACGTAAACGAAATCAACGTCTACATTGACGTTTTGGAAGTAATAATCTCTTTTACCTTCACTCAAAGTACTTCCTAACCCTGCTCTGATCAGCGCATTATAAGTATTTTGCTCAAGATTCTTTTTAATGCCTTTTTCATAGTTGATCCAACTCATCCAGGCAGCAGCACCATTTTGATCTTCTTCAGAATTATCTTGTAAGGTAGCAATGTATTCTTTTAATTTTTCAGGATCAAAAAAGCCTGCCTCGTTGGCAAACTGTGGGCTGTTCTGTGAAGAAATCTGAGTTACCATGGCATCCCAAACATCCTTCTCTCCAACAACAACACCTGATTTTTCCAGTTGTGTTTGGTAAATTTTTTCACGAACCAAAGTGTTCCATGCATTATTTACATTTTGGGTATTTGAAGACTGACCATTTGATCTGTTTCTATAGAAATCTACCTGTTGGGCAAATTCTTCTCTTGAAATAGGCTCACCATTCACTTCGCCAATACTTGTGGCAGTTTTGTTAAAAAGGTTACCATCAAATAGTCCGCTTAAAACAAATGAAAACAATGCTAAAGCAATTATAATAATTAAAAATAATGATCTCTCTCTAATTTTCGATAATACAGCCATTTTCTTTTCTATTAAAAAATTTAGGTTGCGAAAGTACAATTTACCTTTTAATAATGAAAGGAGTTTAATACTAAATTTTTATGTGAAAAGTGTACCTATGTATCTTGAAATAAAACTTTTAAATAGACTTCTTCAATTTTTGACGCAGTCACCTTGAGTATTGTGAATCTATAATTGTCAATTTCAATGATTTCGCCCGTTGAAGGAATGTTTTCAGTGTGATTCACAATAAGCCCACCAAGGGTTTCATAAGTGCCATCTTCTTCAAGATTCAAACCATACTCTTCATTGATATAGTCTACTTCAAGTCTTGTTGAAAATTTAAATTCTCTTTCATTGATTTTTTCTTCCAGAAGATGAAACGAATCATGTTCATCTTCAATATCTCCAAACAGTTCTTCAATAATATCTTCAATTGTAATTAGACCCGAGGTTCCTCCGTATTCATCCAGCACAATGGCTACACTTTTACTTTTAAGAATCAGATCATTGAGGATGTCATGAATCATCATAGTTTCAGGAACTATTTCGATTGGTAATAAAATTGACCTTATGTTCTTAGGCTTTTTAAACAGATCAAAAAAGTGAGCGTACCCAATAATATCATCTAAAGAGTTATTGTACACCACGATTTTTGACAGACCTGTTTCCATAAAGAGTTGTTTCAGGTTATTCGTTGAATCATGAACTTCAACGGCTATGATTTCAGTTCTTGGAATCATAGCTTCTCTGGCCTTGACATTGTGGAAGTCAAGTGCATTTTGAAAAATTTGAATTTCAGAATCTACCTGATCCTCTGCACTTTCTAACTGTTCATCAATATAGTGACCTAATTCGGCCTTGGTAAAAGCAAGTTGAACCTGATCCTCTCTTGCATTGAAGAGCACACGAAGAAAAAAGTCTGATAAAACAGTAATAAACCTTGAGACTACATAAAAAAGAAGAAAGAAAAAGTATGCAGGAATGGCAAATAGGTTCATACTTTCATTTGCATAGATTCTGAATACGGCCTTTGGTAGGAATTCAGCAGTAATTAATATAATAATAGTGGAGATAAAGGTTTGGGTAAGCAACAGTAAAAATTCATTGTTGATAACGCCGTTGAAAAGGCCCATCAAAAGATCACCCATGAAATAACCATAAACTACTAAGGCAATATTATTACCCACAAGCATAGTTGTGATGAACTTTGAAGGTTTCTGGGTAAGTTTTTTTAAGATTTTTGCCAGTAGGGTATCCTTTTTCTTCTCAAGTTCAAGATGCATTTTGTTTGATGAAACAAACGCAATTTCCATACCTGAAAAAAAAGCAGATAATAATATGGAGCTCAATATGATGAGCAGTTTAATGATCATTCTTTCCTTTCGTGTTTTTCAAATCGTTTGCGAAATTTTTTCCTGAAGAAATACATAAAGATAGCTAATAAGGCGAATGCCAGAAAAATATAGGCTTTATTCGGTTCGGAATTCCACCTCATGACAGTTTCAAAAATAAAAACTACTGCTATAATAAGGTAAGCGATCTCAAAAAATTTAAAATATTTTGCCATAATTATGGAGATTCTTTAACATAGATACTTCCTTTAATAGATTTCATATTCACTTTACTGAGGTCTTCGTTAGACTCAAAGCCGATACCGTGAATCGTATCTAGTTGGGTGATCAATGTGAAATTTTTTTCAGTATAAATATAATGCTCATTTGAATCCCAGAAAAGCTGACTTGTAAATAATGTTGTTTTTTCGGCCGGATTTACAACACTAACGCTGTCTTTCACTTCTGAAATATTGGTATTTGTAAAGGTAATGGAATATCCTGCAGTAAGAATAACAGAATCGCCCTTAGCATCAAAACTAACAATCTGCATGCCTTCAGGGAAGAGCGTATAGGGATGATCCTCTCTGTTTGAAAAATCGTGCATGACCGGCGCAGTCAAAATACTTTTAACTTTACCAGAATCGGTATGAATCAAATACACATTTTTTGCAGCTCCGATAGGAAGGTTTTTTTCGGCTAAAAAGTCTTGTACCTCTTTGATTTCATTACCACATGAAAAAAACATTGCTACTATAAATATAGTAGCAATGTTTAAAATTTGATATGAAATCTTTTTAGCCATGCTAACTACTAAGGGATTCTTGCAGTTTCATTGATCCAACAACCAATTTTATGTTGACTTCCTGATTGAAGACCTTCTGTGAATACTAATTTTTTAGAAGGTGCACTAGCCATATAACTTTTTATGTATTTGTTTGCTGTTGACGTAATCCCTGGATCCGCTGCTTTGGCTTGTTTTGCTTTGTCAGCTGCAGCAACATAAACCATTCTTTTGGAGATTTCATCTGTACCGCAAGTATTGGCACTGGAAGCATAAAGATTTGAGATCAACAAATAAGCACTTCCCATACTCGGTCTTTCCTTGATAGCAAGACGTGCATATTTTCTAGATTCAGATCGAGAGCCTTTCTTTTTCATGATCATAGCAACTCGATAATAATACTTTGCTTTTTTATAATTATCTGATTCAAGATCGATGGCTTTATTGAAATACTCAATCGCTTTATTTGATTCACCCTGCTCCATTAATATCCCAGCATAGAATACAAAGGCATCTGAAGATGGCGCGGAATTTACATAGGCTTCAACCATCTTAGGATAAATTGGATTATCTGTACATTCTTTTTGGTTCAATCTGGATACCGCTCTTTTCAGCCAGGTAACATTTGATTTGTTTTTCTCATAATTGTCTTTGTACAAAGGAATCAATCTATCACAAGTAGCAACTTCGGTAAGCGTATTATCAAGGTATCCTTCTACCTGACCCAATGCTCTTAAATTCACCTCTCTAGCTCTTTTCTTTTTTTGCTCTTTTGAAGATAGTTGCGCACCTTTGGCAACTTTATCATTTAAAGCGTCCAGTTCTCTTGAATATTTATCCATTTTAAGGCCTACTGCTTCGGTAATATCATCATAGGTATCAAAGACTCTCTGAGGATTTACATCCTTTTCTATTTCAGTTACCGTTTCAAAATACTTACCTAAATTCTTGACACTCATCCCCGTAGGATCAGCGTTAAATGACTTGCCAAGCTTGTCAAAGATCTCTTCTTTTAAAGAGATTTCTTCCAATACGGCTCTTTTGAACAAAAAGTTGGCCCAATCACTGTAGACTTTCCCAAGGTTTTCAGGAAAATGCTTGACCCTAAGGTTATATACATAAATCACTTCAATGGCATGTTCTGCCATTTGTTCTTTATTTAACTTGTTAGTGTCAAAATAACCTTTCTCTACCTTAACAATATAGTCGTTGGTTTGAATTTTTTCACCTTTTTTGACCTCGATTCTGCCTGCTGCCATATCGTATTTGGCTTCACCCATTTTAATACCATCACTAAAGATGATTTTTGAGGCCGTAGGACAGTTTTCAATACACCATTTCCAAGGTTCATAAGCGGCGTCATAATTGCCCATTTTTACTGCTTCATGAAAAAGAGATAGATTCGTTTTACATAGTTCCGGTTCACTTCCGTACTTGTCTTGCGCATATCCAGTAAAACTTACTCCTGTTAGGAAAAGCATCACCACAATCAATATTGTCTTGGCTGATTTCATTTTTAAGATTTGTTAAAATTAATAAATTTTTTGTTTTCTAAACCATTTGTCATTTAGTGACAAACTCATTCTAAAGTTGAAAAACTGTTCTTCAACTAAATTATTATCAGTTGTTCCTCTTTTCCCCAATTCGAACCCTAAATTTACGTTAGAAATTTTTAATCCCATAGGTAAGCTCACACCAAAAGATATGCCATATTCATTTATTTCGGTCTCGTTCACCACTAAACCGGTCTTTTGGTAGTTCAAACCAGCCCTGTAGGTTACCCTATTAAAATAGTTGCTGATCGAATTCCTATTTGGCGTAAAAAACCCTCCAACTGAAATGTTTGAGAATTCGTCATAACGATAAAAATCAATGTCATCGTAAATCCCTCCTGAAAATTCCAAAGGGTTGTGGAATGTATATTCTGCTCCCACAAACCACTTGTTATCTTCACCTATTCCTGCACTAATTGCAGTTTTTAAGGGAGATGTAATCGTTGAGGTATAATTATAACTGGCCAAGGTATCAACTGGAATTCCCAGGCTATTATCGCTATTTGTTATAGAATAGACCTGAACCTCACCTCTTTCTTTTAATGTTGACTCTATATCTGTGGCTATTCCGATTTTCAGTCTAAGCTTCTCTGTAACTCTTGGCGCATAATGCACACCAAGCTTTACAGAAGTTCCTTTGATATTTGAATCTGTAATTTGCTGTGTTGCTAACTGTACGCCATCTCTTCTATTCAGAACATTATTGTCGATACCACCAAAAACATAAGCAAGTTCGGCTCCAAAAGAAAGATCAAAAGGGAACTTATAACCATATCCGAGAAATACCCGATTTGTCCCCCCATTACCATAATACCTATCTATTTCAAGAACCGTACCATCATCATCAATAGTTTGGTCGAGCAGGGAATAACCAACGGCGGTATTCAATTGAAGCCCCATTACCAATCCCTGATTACCTCTTATAGGAATTCCTAAACCTATATAACTCAATGCAGCAGCAGAGCTGGTTTGTTGGTTTTCTCCGTCATCAACAAAATTTGTCTTATTTCCTCCGGAGAAGACATAGGTTGTATAGCTTAACGAACCGAAAGAAGCCGGATTCGTAAAACTCAATTGATATTCGCTATTTAATGCTCCACCCATCTGTCCCATCGCAATTTCTTCAACTGTTTTTAGATGTGCTTGATCTCCTATTCCAAATAAAGAATATGGAGATGAATTGGTTGCCTGTGAAAAACTTAGTGTTGATATAAAAAGAATAGCAATTACTATTATATTTTTTATCATTCGTCTATATTATGTATCAAAATACTATTCAGTCCCTCCAATAAAAAATTTGGAATGGCAAATATGCTACTTTTTAAGTTTTTTGCCAAGAAAATTGTATCCCCTCCTGTTAAAACTACTGTTAATTTTTGATATTTGGTCTTATATTGGCTTATCACCCCCTCAATTTCTTGAAATACACCATTTAAAATACCTCTATGAATAGCATTCTGAGTAGAATCTCCCAATTCAGGAAGTAATTCGGCTGTATTTAACAATGGCAGGTTTGCCGTATAATGATTTACTGCTTTATACCTCATTTCAATACCTGGAGAAATATCTCCACCAAAATAATCGGCATCTTGGTTAATAAAATCAAAAGTAATACAAGAACCGGCATCAATTACAAGTACATTTTTATTTGGAAATTGTCCTTGTGCGCCGGCAATTAGAGCGAGTCGGTCAACACCCAGGGTTTTAGGTGTTAGGTATTTATTGTTAAAAGGTAGCCTAGTTTTATAATTAAGTTCAATCAGGTTAACCAGCTTTTTTAATTCAAAAATTACAGCCTGGTCAAGATTCGTAACATGTGAAATGATCGACTTTTTAATTTCATATTGTTCAGTTAGGGATAAAACACGAGAAATAACCTCACCTGAATGAAACTGATCCTTAAAAATCATAATAGTTTGTTGGAAAACAGCAACTTTGATTTGCGTATTTCCAATGTCAATAACTAAATTCATAGAGGAATGAATTGAAATGCGAAATTACAATAGATTTTTTAATGAATTGTTTTGAAAAGAATAAAAAATAAATTTATATTTGCAGCCGCTTAAAGCGATGGTGCCTTAGCTCAGTTGGTAGAGCAATGGACTGAAAATCCATGTGTCCCTAGTTCGATTCTTGGAGGCACCACTTTAAAACCCTTAATTCGCGCTTTGGATTAAGGGTTTTTTCTTGCCTAATTTTTTTTAAAACGCGGAAAAATAAAATTTTTTAGAAGCAAAATTTTTGCTTGAGATCATTTCCGTTGATGAAAACATAAGCAATCCTAATCAGGATAAATTCTCTAAATTGATTTGGAAAGTTAAAATTGCATAGGTTGATTTAGCGATTCATTTTTTTTTTTCATCTTTACTGAATCCTTAATCCAGGAAATAAACCATAATATGATATATTTTCAAAGACTCAATATGGACAACTCATTTTTTATAGAAATGAGTGGTTGGAAAATATTGATTGATCCCTGGTTGGAAGGAACCGAAGTAGATTATTTTGAATGGTTTAATATGCAATGGCATAGAACACCTCCTTTGCCGTATAGTGATATACCTGACTTTGATACGGTTTTGATCACGCAAAAGTACCCAGACCATTTTCATATAAAAACACTTAAAAAATTGGCTCCAAAACACATTATTGGTCCAAAATCTTTGGAAAATAAACTAAAAACCTGTTTCCTGCAGCCAAAATAGAAGTGTTGGATTCTAAGAATAATACAACCCGAATCAATGAGCACAAGGTTACATTCCTAGGTACTAAAAGAAAGATAGATCCGATTTATGACGCTTTTATTCTGGATGATGGAAAAGCAAGTGTTTTTGTTTCAACACATGGATTTTATTTCAACAACAAGGATCTTGACTTATTAAAAGAAGCATCTCCTTGTCATCTTTTAATTACGCCTTTTAACTATTATAAGCTACCTTTTTACCTTGGAGGATTAGTGTCTCCAGGGTTAAGTGGGGTGAAACATTTATGCGAAATGCTAGAACCTAAGAAGGTCGTTGCAACACATGATGAAGACAAACATGCGAAAGGCATTGTTTCTAAACTTGCAACAATTAAGCGTCCATCATCTCCTAAAACCCTTTTGCAGCATTCTTGGCTAAAAAACCGGTATCTTGATATCGACCACTATAATCAAATTAAAATATCATGAGTAATAAAAGAAGAGCTCTTATAGAAGTAACAATTATCTATATCCTTATAGGAGTTTTGGGATGGGTGACTTATGAAGTTTTGGATAATGAAGAACCCGTTCTGAGGTTTCTTTATGCCGATTTAGTGATGACTCTTGCAACTTTTATTTTTTCCCTATTGAAAAGAAACAGTAGTGTTTATGATCCCTATTGGAGTGTCATTCCATTCTTTTTCATTGTTCAATGGTTCATTTATTTTGGAGGTTCAGATTGGCAGATCTATCAATGGATTTGTGCGATTGCGGTTAGTTTGTGGTCTTGGAGGTTAACATTGAGTTGGGCAAGAGGATTTCCAGGATGGCATCATGAAGATTGGAGGTATGTGAACTTCAGAAATCAATTTGGGAACTTTTTCCAACCCATAAATTTATTGGGCATTCACTTGTACCCTACATTGATTGTATTTCTGGGAATGTGGCCTTTGTTTTGGGTATTTGATTTTGGTGCAATACAATCTTCATTTCTTTTTTACACTGGAGCTTTTATAACTTTTATTGGCATATGGTTTGAATACAAAGCAGACAATCAATTGGCGCTATTTAGAAAAAGAAAAAACAAGAAAAAAGAAGACATTTTGAACACTGGAATTTGGTCTTATTCCCGAAATCCGAACTATTTAGGTGAAATTCTTTTCTGGTTTGGATTGTTGGGAATCGGTATGTCCTTTAATTCACCCTGGTACACGTCATTGGGATCAATTGGCATGCTCTTAATGTTCTTATTTGCTTCTATACCTATGAAGGAAAAACAAATGATCAAAAACAGGCCTGAGGCATTTAAAAAATATAAAAATGAGGTTTCAGTAATAATTCCAAGCCTGCTTAAAATGAGAACTAAACGCTAAACTGAGAGATAAGAAGGAGGAATAAATCTTTTTAAATAAATCAAATTTTATCTATTATATTCGCTTCATCTTAAAGCAGAGTGGCATGAATTTTACCGGAAAAACTTTATGGATAACAGGAGCCTCCTCAGGAATAGGAAGGGCTGTGGCCATTGAATTTTCTCTAAAGGGCTGTCATTTAATTCTTTCATCCAGAAAAATGGAAGACTTAGAGGAGGTGGCGCAAATTTGTAAAAAAAACGGAAGTACTACAGTTGTTGTTCCTTTTGATTTAGGGGACCCAGAATCGATTAGAAAGGCAGCAAATAGTGTATTTGAAAATGAAAAAAATATTGAGGGCTTGTATCATTTTGGAGGAATAAGCCAGCGGTCTTATGCAAGCGAAACATCAATAGATGTTGATCGAAAAATTTTTGAAGTAAATTTTTTTGGAACCATTGAGCTTACCAAAAAAGTGCTGCCTGCCATGATTAAGAATGGGGGAGGTCAAATTGGAGTGACCAGCAGTATTGTTGGAAAATTTGGGTTTCCGTATCGCTCTTCGTATGCGGCAACAAAGCATGCTTTACATGGTTTTTTTGAAAGCTTAAGAGCAGAAAATGTTTCAAATAAAGTCTTGGTATCAATGATTATTCCGGGTCGGATAAAAACGAATATTTCTGTGAACGCTTTAGATAAGGACGGGAATACGCATAACAAAATGGATGAAGGACAGGATAAAGGGCTGTCTGCTGAAAAAACTGCAAGGATCATTGTAAAGCAGTTGGAAAAGGAAAAAAAAGAAATATTAGTGGGGGGAAGTGAATTAATCATGGTTCATATTCGGAGGTTTTTGCCTAGATTGTATTATTATTTGTCAACTAAGGTTGAACCTCTCTAATAAAAATTAAAAAGGTATAATTGAAATGAAAATTAACGGAATTCAACAATTAGGAGTAGGAGTAGAAGATGTTCACGAGGCATGGAAATGGTATCGGGAACATTTCTCTATGGATATTTTGATGTTCGACGAAGAAGCCGTTGCGGAGTTAATGTTAGCCCATACAGATGGAAAGTCAAGAGCACGACATGCAATTTTAGCCTTAAATATGGAAGGCGGAGGAGGCTTTGAGATCTGGCAACATACAGATAAAAAACCAACTCCAATTGCTGTTCCAATTCTACTTGGTGATTTGGGAATCAATATTGGGGTTTTAAAAACCGATAATATTGAAGCGGCTTATAAGAAATATAAAGAATCTGGGTTGAATTTATTAGGAGAAATTTCTTCAGCTCCATCTAAGGATAGACATTTCTTCTTAAAAGATATTTATGACAACCTTTGGGAAGTTAAGGAGCATCCAGTAGTATTTAAAAAAGAAAATTCAGTCAATGGGGGTGTTTTTGGAACTATTATCGGCGTAAAAAATATTGAAGAAAGCCTGGTTGTATACAGGGATATTTTAGGATTTGACGAGACAGTTTATGACGAGACCAGAGTTTTTGATGATTTATCAGAACTTCCGGGAGGTAAGCAAGAATTTAGAAGGATTTTATTACGTCATACAGATGAGAAAAATGGCGCTTTTAGTACACTCTTCGGAAAATCTGAAATTGAGTTGGTTCAGGTGATGGACAGAAAACCCAAAAGTATATATGAGGGTAGAATCTGGGGAGATCCGGGCTTTATTCATTTATGTTATGATATTAATGGAATAGATGCGTTGAGAGAAAAGGCAGCAAGGCATGGATTTCCCTTTACGGTAGACAGTGCCAGGGCAATGGATACATTTGATATGGGTGATGCGGCAGGGAATTTTGCTTATATTCAGGCACCTGAAGGTACATTGATAGAATTCGTTGAAACACATAAAATTCCCTTGATCAAAAAAATAGGATGGTATATCGATTTCAGAAAAAGAGGAAATCATCCGCTGCCAAACTGGATATTAAATTTATTTCGATTTAAAAGGGTGAAATAGCGATAAATTAGATTGATATATTATTATTCAATACCATACTCTCTTGCATGCATTCTGGCTACAGGAAGGTATTTTTTTAAATCATCTATTCTAGTGTCATTTGAGGGGTGTGTACTGAGAAATTCAGGAGGAGCTTCACCTTTTGAATTTTCCTTCATTCTTTTCCATAATTGAATCGCCTCTTCGGCATCATATCCCGCCATAATCATAAATACCATTCCGAGTTTATCAGCTTCGGTTTCATGCGTCCTGCTGTAGGCCAGCATGCCAACTTGAGAACCTATACCATAGATGCTGTTCCAAAGCATCTGCGTTTCATAGTTTTGTCCTGATGTTCCGATGGCTACCGCCATACCTCCTAATTGCTGGCCATAGCTACTTGTCATTCTTTCCTGCCCATGTTTGGCAAATGCATGGGCTATTTCATGTCCCATGACTGCTGCAATGCCATCGGTATTTTTACAGATAGGTAAAATACCTGTATAAAACACGACCTTTCCTCCCGGTAAACACCAAGCATTCATTTGATTGTCATCAACAAGTTTAAATTCCCATTGGTAGTTATTAGCTTCTTCTGTCATTCCATTGGCCCTCATAAACCGGTCAACAGATTTCGATATTCTCAGTCCTACATTTTCAATTTCACGGGTCATTTTAGCATCAGTAGATAACTTATTTTCTTTTAAGAAATTATCATATTGCGCAAAACTGGCTGGCAGAATTTGCGCATCATCTACAATATTGACACGTTTTCTTTCCGTAATAGGCACTGTACTGCATGAATATAGTAATACGGTGATAAAAAAGTAAATCACATTTTTATTCATAATGCTAATCTTATAAGAAGAGTACTAAGGTATAAAATTAAGTAGATCCTCAAGTGTAGTTACCTGTTTAAAAATATTTAAAAAGTAATATAATTGTTACATAAAGTAAAAAATACTTTACTTTATGATAAAAAAACCATACATTTGATTAAGCTTTAAATAAAATATTATGAAATTAAACTATTTGTTCCCTCATAGATTCAAACGAATTGGTTTGATGATTTTGATCCCCTTTATTCTTTTAGGCTTATATGTCGTTAATTATGATATTGAACCAGAGATTTTTGATTTCAATGTTCCTGCTGTTTTTGTGGATGAATTTTTTGGTGAAAAGTTTGTATTTGGAATGACGGAGAATAATATATTAAACGAAATAGTAGGAGTCATTTTGATACTAAGCTTTCTGATGGTGGCCTTTTCAAAAGAAGCTGAGGAAGATGAATTAATTGCTAAGGTTAGACTTGAGTCGTTGGTATGGGCTACATATGCAAATTATGCAGTGCTGTTGGTCTCTATGGTATTGATTTATGGAATATCCTTTTTATGGGTAATGATTTTCAATATGTTTACAATTCTTTTGTTTTTCATTATCAGGTTCAATTGGCAGGTAAAAAAACTCAATAAAACAATGACCCATGAAGAATAGTATCAAAGTTGAAAGAGCCAAAAAGAACATAACCCAAGCCGATTTAGCGAGATTGGCCAAAGTGAGTAGGCAGACAATAAATGCCATGGAATTGGGAAAATATGTTCCATCAACCGTATTGGCATTGCGACTTGCCAGCATTTTCGAAACAGAAGTAAACGCGATCTTCACGCTCGAAGACACAGACTGGGAGTAATTGCTCGATAAATTTTTTTAACGAACCTCTATAATCCTTTCCGCATAATGCTATTATTTTTCTATTTCCTCACCCGGATGATAGGTTGAAACGGCTCTTTTAAGCACATCTTCTTTATAAAATGCAACGGTTTTAAACTTGGCATCAGCATAACGTTGGGCCTGATCATCAAAATGAACAGATTCCGGATCACCGCTTTGTCCGCCGGCTAATAAGGTTTTGGCTTCAACTTTATCACCAAATTCAACTACAGCTACAAAGCTATTTCCTCCTACTCCATAAATTCGTTTTGTGTTTTCACCTTGCCTTGTCCCAAAAGAGGCCAATGCTCCCCAGTAGCCACTTGCCATACCAACTGGCAGACTTGCAAGGCTATCATTGAATTGTTGAACAATGTCTCCATTCAATCTTTGGTATCTGTTGTATTCGCCCCACGGTGTTTGCCACTTTCCAAAATCTGATTCGAGTTTTTCTATGGCTTTAGAGAATATTTCCAGGCGTTCTTCTTTAGAGGACTCATTGCTCATATAATTGATCATTTTGATAAATCCTTTTCTATTATATTGAACATGACCAGAATTTAGATAGGCATTTAAATAATATTGGGCTAAGGTCATCGGGATGGAGTTCTTATCAACTGTGAAATTCCAGGAATCTAGACTTGCTAAGGCTGCTTTTTGTTTTTCGCCTAAATTACTTGCTGATTTCCCTGCTTCTAAAAGGCCGCTAATCAAAGCTTCCGCTCCCGGGAGATAAGGGTCATAGGCCAATTTGATTAATTTATCCAGGGTGAGGTCATCCGCTTTTTTCAATAAGGAAACAGCATGAATACCTCTATAATTTTCTGGAAATGAAGTCATATAGATTGGATAATATTCGGGTTTAGGACTGTCCACATCAGCAGCGGTAAAGGGTGTAGAATTACAATTTTGTATCCACCCGGTTTCAGGATTTACAATTAGTATATTTTCATCAACACTATGTAATCCATTCCAATCTGTCTCAGGATTACTGCCGTCAACGGGCTTGGAATAATCAAACAGGGGACTTCTTTTAGGGATAAAATTACCGTGATAATAAGCAATATTTCCTTCTGAATCAGCGAAGACCGTATTGTTTGAAGAATTAGTTCGCATCCTCATCATTTCCTTAAACGCTTTGTGGTTTTTCTGTTTGGATCTCAAGAAGGATTGTTGCAAAGCCTTTACTGGTTCCCACATTAATGCAGTTGCTACCCATTTATCTTCGTTTGCATGGGTAATGGGACCATGATGTGATCTATAAGCTGTAAAGGTTTTTTCTTGAATCCCTTCATCAGAAATATATTTTAAAGAAACCGGATAAGATTCGAGGTTTCGTTTTTCATCACCATAGGCATATAGCAGACCTTCTTTGTTTTCAATAATGGTCTCTTCGAATTCATCTATAATATCGGTACCTGTAGAGGTATGCATCCATCCGGTGTTTTCATTAAAACCTTGATAAACAAAAAATTGACCCCAGGTAACTGCGCCATATGCGTTGAGTCCTTCTTCACTAACTACGTGAACCTCACCTCTGAAGAAGAAGGAAGTATGAGGATTGATCAGTAACATACTGTTACCAGATTGTGTCATTTGTCCGCTAATAGCGAGCCCGTTAGAACCTTGAAGATCCCCGTAATTTAATCGGAGCATACCATCATAAACTTCGGCCATGGCGGATTCATCCTTAGCATCATAAAATTTCTTGATTTTTTTAGTAGAAACCCTTTCAATATCCCCACCAATGGATCCCTCGCTGAAATAGAAAGGCATCCATGGCTCAAAATGATCTAATAATTTAGGTTGTACCTCTGGATGGGTAGCTAAATAGTAGTTGATCCCATCCGCAAAGGCGACACATAATTTTTGCATCCAAACAGGGCTTTCTTCATAATTTGAAATGGCTTCTTCCTGGGTCATATATAAACGAGCTCTAAGATCGCTATAAATCGCTTTTTCACCTTCAATTTCTGCTAATCGGCCTAAAGCCCATATATAATTTTGCTCTACCCTGTTAAAATCATCTTCGCACTGCGCATATAACAATCCAAAAACAGCATCAGCATCAGTTTTCCCGTAAATATGAGGAACGCCAAAATCGTCTCTAATGATTTCTACATTTTCAGCGTGTTGCTCCCAACGCTTAGCTTCTTCTGACAATGCCACTTCTTTAGTGGTAGTGTCATTTTTGCAACTGTAAGATAAGATGATGATTAATAAAAAGAAAAAACGCTTCATAAAGAGTTGATTTTAGGTGATATTTTGAGTTGTTATAGACGCATATTTTTGTCAGCGAACTAAGATAATTTAAATTTTTATAAACTCGATAATAATTTAGTTGTTCAAACTCAAAAGGTTGCCTACCTTTGCATCCCTTAAAAATTTGAAGATATGAGTCCACAAGGAAAATTGAGTTTTGATGTATTGATAGAGATTCCAAAAGGAAGTCGCAATAAATATGAGTATGATTTTGAACTAAATAAAATCCGTTTTGATCGTATGTTGTTTTCATCAATGATGTATCCGGGAGATTATGGATTTATTCCAGAAACCTTGGCGCTTGATGGCGATCCATTGGATGTTCTAGTTATGGGAACTGAACCAACATTCCCAATGTGTGTGATGGAAGTGAAGCC